>JBIITU010000308.1:0-4303 GCA_044340335.1 Steroidobacteraceae bacterium | reverse complement strand
CGAACGGCAACCAGGTCTTGAATACCGCGGGGACCCGGGTGGTCATCAGGTGCCCGCGCGCGAAGTCGCGACGGGCGCTGCGGTGACACGGACGCGCGCACCAGGCTCGATGGCATCCGCAGCCACCAGCACCACGTCGCCTTCCGCAAGGCCACCGAGCACCTCGGCGAGGCCGCCGCTGCGCAGCCCGAGCTGCAGCGGCCTGCGCACCGCGTGCCGACCCTCGAGGCGCAGCACCCATGGCGCCGTGTCTGCGTCGCGCACGGCGGCAATAGGCACGATCAGCGCATTCGCACGGCGCGCCACTTCGATGTCCACGGATACCGTCATGTCCTGCTTCAGCACCGCCGGCGGCGCCGCGACATCGAGCTTGACCTCGACCGCACCCGTCGTCGCATCGATACCCGGGTTGATGTACGCCAGCGTGGCAGCGAACCGCTGCTCCGGATACGCATCCGCTGAGCCGAGCGCCTCCTGCCCAACCTTGATCAAGGACAGGTTTCGCTCGTCGATTGCGACGACCAGTTGCGTGCGGCCGCGGGGCGACAGCGTCATCAGCATGCGGCCGGGCTGGACGACGTCACCCACTTCGACGTTGCGGGCGATCAGCGTGCCTGCCACCGGTGCCTTCAGTTCCGCGTAGCTCGAGCGTGCGCGGGCAACCTGCGCGCTGGCTTGAGCACCGGCGACGTTCGCGGTCGCCAACGCCCGATCACTGCCAGCGGGCGCGGCGGTGTCGACCTGCTTCTGGGACGCACGAACTTCCGCATCCGCAAGCTCCACTGTCCTGCGCGCATCGTCGAGTGCGGCCTGACCGATGAAGCCGCCGCTGAACAGGTTCTGGTTGCGATCGAGGGTCGTGCGCGCATTCGTCAGATTGGCCTGCGCCTGACGCAAGGTCTGCGCGGCGACCGGCCCCTGCACTTCCTGCACTTGACGCAGCCTGGCCTGTGCCTGTGTCACTGCGACATCGGCCTGGCGACCCGCGGCCGTCAGTTCCGAAGCCTCCAGTTCCAGCAGCAGGTCGCCGGCGCTCACGGCCTGCCCTTCGACGACCGGGATGTTCAGCACCGTGCCCGTGATCTGCACACCCACATCGATCCGGTTCGGTGCTTCGACGCGCCCGCTCGCGACGATGGTCTGCACGAAATCGTGCAGTTGGACGCTCTCCGTCTGCACCTGTGCTCCAAGCCACCAGCGCGTCGCGAACACGGCTGCGACGACCAGCACACCCAGCGCCCCCAGCAACTGCCACCGGTGTAGACGCAGGAACGACGGCGGCTTCCTGGGTGCCGGCGGATCGACCCTGACCAGCTCGCGGCTCGCCGACAGTGTCGTCGCGGGAAGTGTCACTCGCGTTCCAGGAGGGCGGCGAGCTTTGCAACGATGATCATGGGACTCCCCTGCGGCGAAACGAGTTCGCCTCGAGGGGACAGTTTCCGGCAGACCGCAGCGCCTGCGCAGCGGTGGCACCGTGCATCTGCCGTAGTCGTCGTCCTACGCGGGACTCGTTTCCCTGCAGCGGGTTACATGCCGAGGAAGGCCCTGACCCGCGCGAGCGACGCGTCCGGCGCTTCCTCCTGCGGCAGATGACCGACTCCCGGGAGAGCGGCGAGGCTGCTGTCCGGCAACAGGCGCAGGTAATCGGCGGAGTTCGCGAACGGAATCATCGCGTCCTGCTCGCCCCACAGCAGCAGCGTTGGCATGGTCACACGCCTCAGGATCGGTTCCGGGTCGGTCAGTATCGTCTGGCTCATCCGCTCGAGCAGCGCGCCGCGCACACCCGGCGCGAGCAGCAAGTCGTGGTAGCGGGTCAGCAATTCGTCCGTGATGACCTTCGGGTCGGCGTAGCCCGGCTCCAGGTTCATGCACACCATGAACCTCGGCAGCACGTGGCGCACCAATGACGCGACGGCGGGCACCTGCGGCGCCTTGCCGTACTCGAACCCCGGGCTCGCGAAGCCATCCGGCGACACCAGCACCAGCTTGTCGACCCGGTCGGGATGCGCGGCCGCAAACTGCCAGGCGATGCGGCCGCCCAACGAGTGACCGACGAGGCTCGCGCGCGCAACGCCGAGCTGATCCATCAGCGCGTTGATGACAGCGACGGAGCGGGCATCGGAGTAGTCGTTGGTCGGGTCGGGACCGGTCAGCCCGAAGCCGGGCATGTCGAAGCGGATCACGCGATAGTCGGCAAGACGGTCCGCCCACGCTTCCCAGGTATGCAGACTCGCGCCGAGGCCATGCAACATGATGACGGCAGGCGCTGACTCGGGACCGGTGCTGCGCACGTGCAGACGCAGCCCCGCCACGTCGACGAACCGACTGGGCGCCGGTGCGTACCTGGTTTCGAGGTCGAGACGCGGTTTGTCGGGCGTCCAGAGCCAGAACGCGCCCGCGAGCAGAACGACTGCGATCACCACGACAAACTTCAATCGGCACCTCGAGACGACGGAGTTAGAGTAAGCCTGCATGATCCATCTGATCGCAACCGCTGTCACCTGGCTGGCGCGCAAACTCGGGTTGCTGGCCCTGATCATCGCGCTGCTGCTGGTCGGTGGCTGGCTGCGCAACGAGTGGGCGGAACTGCGCAACGTGCGCACGCAGGTGGCGCAGCAGGAGCGCGTGCTGTCGGACCTGCGCGCGGACCTCGCCTCGCTCGACGCCTCGATCGCGGCGGACGACGCCGCATGGCGCGCTCAACTGGACCGGACTACGGGGCCGCTGCGCGAACAGCTCGATTCACTGCGGGCACGCCTCGCCGAGGCCGAGCCGAGCTGGCAGCTGGCACTGCAGCGCTTCGCCGATCTCGAGCAGCAGGCCACGGCAGCCCGGAAATCCGCGCGCGAAGCACAGGCCAGTGCGGCGCGCCTCGAGGCCGAACTGCGCTGGTGGGACACGTTCGTCGCACCCACCAAGGTTGCCGCGCTCGAAGCGGCGCGAGCGAAAGCAGCCGTGCTGCAGGCCAACGCACGGGCTTGGGAGAAGGCGCGCGACCAGGTCGCGGCGACACTGCAACAGTCGCCCGTGGCGGCACTGCGCAACCGCCGCGCGCAGCTCGAGCAGGACCTCACTGAGGTCGCACGGGCCCTCTCCCCACGGCAGGCCGAACTGCGCGCTGCGCGCGAGCGTCGCGCGCAGGAAGCGGCAGCCATCGAGACGGCACTGGCGCAACAGCGCTCGCTGCTGGCACAGGATCCGCGCGAGCGCCTGATCGCAGCGGCGTGGGCGCGCTTGCCGGCGGCACTCGCCATCCTCGCTGCGGTATTGCTGGCGCCGTTGTTGATCAAGACCTTCGTGTACTTCGCCCTGGCACCGATCGCCGAGCGTCTGCCGCCCCTGCGCGTGTTGGCTTCTGCCGCGCCCGTGCAGGGCGGCGGCGATGTGCTGTCCGCAGTCTCCGTGCCGATCAATGTCGGACCGCATGAAGAACTGCTCGTGCACGCCGACTTCCTGCAGAGCAGCAGCAGCACTGCCGCCAAGGACACGCAGTGGTTGCTGAACAACCGCCTGCCGTTTGCGAGTCTCGCGTCCGGTCTGTTCGCACTGACGCGCATCCGCCCGGCGCAGGGCCAGGCGACGAAAGTGGTCGTCGCCTCGCGGCAGGATGCCTTCGGCGAAGTCGGTGTCGTCGACCTCCCCGCCGGGGCCGCCATGGTCGTATTGCCGCGCGCATTGGCGGGCGTCGTGCACGCTGCCGACGCACCGGTACGCATCACGCGCCATTGGCAGCTCGCGAGTCTGCAGGGGTGGCTCACGTTGCGCCTGCGACACCTCGTGTTCCACGGACCCTGCCGCCTGGTGCTGAAGGGTCGCCGCGGCGTGCGGGCGGAGCAACCGCAGGCCGCACAGCCGCGCATCGTCAACCAGGCTTCGACGCTGGCGTTCAGCGCCAACCTGGATTATCAGGTCACGCGCTGCGAGACCTTCGTGTCCTACCTGCGCGGCAAGGATGCGCTGTTCAACGACAGGTTCTCCGGCGGACCCGGTCGGTTCATCTACGAGGAACTGCCGACCGACGCTGCGGGCCGCCGGCTCGGTCGCGGTCTCGAAGGCGCCATGGATGCAGCGCTCAAGGCGTTCGGTATCTGATGGCTAGATGACGCGGACGAGAAACAGAAAGGCCAGCCCGGCGACCGCACCCACGATGGCTCCGACCACGACCTCTGCCGCGGTGTGACGACGCAGCGCGAGCCTCGACCAAGCAAGGCCACCCGCCAGCGCCAGCTGCAGCGCGAACACCGGGCTCGGCCACCACAATGCCGCCGCGAACATCGCGAACGCGACGTGCAGCGACACCTTC
>JBIITU010000001.1:0-55136 GCA_044340335.1 Steroidobacteraceae bacterium | reverse complement strand
TCATGCCGCCGGACAGCTGCGACGGGAACTTGAAGGCCGCCTCCGCGGGCAGGCCGACGAGGCGCACCTTCAGCATCGCGAGCTCATCCAGCGCCCGCTCCGGCAGGTCGAGGAACTCGATCATCGGCAGCTGCACGTTCTGCAGCACCGTCAGCGACGTGTACAGCGCGCCTGCCTGGAAGGTCACGCCGTAGGTTGCCTTGACCGCGCGCAGCTCCGCTTCGGACATCTGCGTGATGTCGCGGCCGAGCAGTCGCACCTCGCCGGCGTTCGGCTTCTGCAAACCCAGGATGGTGCGCAGCAGGACCGACTTGCCCGACCCCGACCCACCGACGATGCCGAACACCTCGCCCGCGGCAACTTCCATGTCGAGGCTGTCGTGGACGACCTGCGCGCCGAAGCGATTGACGATGCCACGCACTGCGATGACCGGCGTCGACATCAGATGTCCAGCTCCATGAACAGCACGGCGAACAGCGCATCCGCGAGGATCACGAGGAAAATCGCCTGCACCACGGCGACGGTGGTCAGACGCCCGAGCTCGCGCGACGAGCCGCGCACCTGCAACCCGCGATAGCAGCCCGCGGCCGCGATCAGGATCGCGAACACCGGCGCCTTCCAGAGGCCGACCCAGAACGTGTAAGGCCCGATGGCCTCCTGCATGCGGGTGATGAACTGGATGAACGGCATGTCGAGCAGGAAGCGGCACAGCAGCGCGCCGCCGGTCAGACCCACGGCATTGGCGATCACGGTCAGCAGCGGCAGCGCGATCACGAGCCCGATGATCCGCGGCAGGATCAGCACTTCGAAGGGATTGACGCCCGTCGCCTTCAGCGCGTCGATCTCCTCGTTCAACTTCATCGCGCCGATCTCGGCTGCAAAAGCGCTGCCGGACCGGCCCGCGACGATGATCGCCGTCAGCAGCACCGCCATTTCGCGCAGCGTGCCGACCGTGATCAGGTCGACGACGAAGATGTCGGCGCCGAACTTGCGCAGCTGCTGCGCACCCATGTACGAGGTGATCACGGCGATCAGGAAGGCGATCAGCGAAACGATCGGGATCGCCGTGATGCCGGTGTCGTAGACATGCCGCGTGATCGAAGTCCAGCGCCAGCGGCGCGGCTGCGGCAGGTTGCCGACCAGTGTCGCCGCCGATTGACCGATGAATCCCAGGCCCTGTTGCAGTGAATCACGGCTGCGCAGCACGCGGCGACCGACGGCTGCGGTCGCGATCTCCGCGGGCCGCCTGAACGCGCCGCCGCGCGGGCCGCCGCCGAGCTGCTCGAGATCGGCAGCCTGCA
Source organism: Steroidobacteraceae bacterium (assembly GCA_044340335.1). Taxonomy (GTDB): domain Bacteria; phylum Pseudomonadota; class Gammaproteobacteria; order Steroidobacterales; family Steroidobacteraceae; genus UBA964. The sequence continues at coordinate 53,835 of JBIITU010000001.1, read as the reverse complement.
GCGTCGCACCGACGAGCCGCACCAGCTCCGGCTCACCACCCGACCAGCTGACGCGCAGGCCGCGTGCGAGCGCGCGACGGACGACATCCCGCAGCAGCCACGCACCGGACAGGTCCAGCACGCCGAGCCGCGACGTGTCGATCGCGAGTTCCTCGCTGCCGTCGAACGCGAGCGACTCGAGCGGCGCGACCAGCGCGCCGACATCGGCGGCGCGCCAGTCGCCGTCCAGCGCCAGCCGCAGCGTCGGACCAGCCGATTCGAGCGCGTAGGGCATGTCGCGATGCGCGCCCGCGCAGCGCTACGCCGGCAGCTTCTTGTGCGCGCCGTCGCAGAGCGGCGCGTGCGCCGTCTGCTTGCAGGCGCAGAACCAGACCTTGCCGGTGGTCTCGGCGTCGTACTTCAGCGGCGTGAATTCGCTGCCTTTGTGGGCGCCATCGCAGAACGGCTGGTTCTTCGACAGCCCGCAACGGCACCACCAGTACGACTTGCCGGCTTCGACATCGACGGGCATCGGCACGCGGCCGGCTACGACGGGTTCACTCACGACTCTCTCCCTGATTGCGCGCGGCGTACAGCACGCCGGCGTCGGCTAAACTGGCGCGAGTCTAACGCGAGGCGCTCCATGACGACCATCGGTACTCCCCTGTCGGATTCAGCCACCCGCCTGCTGCTGCTCGGTTCGGGCGAACTCGGCAAGGAAGTCGCGATCGAGGCGCAGCGCCTCGGGTTGGAGGTCATCGCCGTGGATCGCTACCCCAACGCGCCGGCGATGCAGGTTGCGCATCACTCGCATGTCATCAGCATGCTCGATGCTGGCGCGCTGCGCGCCGTCGTCGAACGCGAGCGGCCGGCGTTCATCGTGCCCGAGATCGAAGCGATCGCGACGCCCGAACTGCTGGCGCTCGAGAGTGAAGGCTACACGGTGATTCCGACTGCGCGCGCGGCGCGCCTGACCATGGATCGCGAGGGCATCCGCCGCCTGGCCGCCGAAGAGCTCGGCCTGCCGACGTCGCCGTATCGCTTCGCAGCCACGCAGGATGAGTATCGCGCTGCGGTCGCCGCGCTCGGCCTGCCCTGCGTCGTCAAGCCCGTGATGTCGAGCTCCGGCAAGGGCCAGAGCGTCGTGCGCAGCGCGGAGCAGATCGACGCCGCCTGGGATTACGCCCAGGGCGGCGGCCGCGCCGGCGCGGGCAAGGTCATCGTCGAGGGCTTCATCGACTTCGATTACGAGATCACGCTGCTGACCGTGCGGCATGCCGGCGGCACCTCGTTCTGCGCTCCCATCGGCCACCTGCAGATCGACGGCGATTACCGCGAGTCCTGGCAGCCGCACCCGATGACGGATGCCGCGCTGGCCGAGTCGCAGCGCATTGCCGCCGCGGTCACGGCGAACCTCGGCGGCCGCGGCCTGTTCGGCGTCGAACTGTTCGTCAAAGGCGATCGCGTCTGGTTCAGCGAAGTGTCGCCGCGCCCGCATGACACCGGTCTCGTCACGCTGATCTCGCAGGACCTGTCCGAGTTCGCGCTGCACGTGCGCGCGATCCTGGGCCTGCCGATCCCGAACATCGCGCAGCATGGCGCGTCGGCATCCTGCGCGCTGCTGGTGGAAGGCGACAGCGCGAACGTGCGCTTCGGGAATGTCGCCGCCGCGCTGACCGAGCCGGATACCGCGCTGCGACTGTTCGGCAAGCCCGAAGTGCACGGCAAGCGGCGCATGGGTGTCGCGCTCGCGCGCGGCGCAACGCTCGATGCGGCGCGGGCGACGGCACGCCGCATGGTCGAGACACTGTCAGCGGGCGTGCAGCTCCAGGGCACCTAGCAGCACGGCGATCGCGGCGACCCACGCGCCCAGCACGCGCGGCGTCAATGGCAATCGCTGCGCCAGGCGGCGCAGCCCCTCCTGCAACCACAGCAGCACGACGCTCGCGCACGCGCCAGCGCCGAGCGCTGCGCCCCACGCCCCGGGTTCGGGCGCGGCGGCCAGGCTCACCGCGCCGGTTGCGGCCGCCGCCAGCAGCCCGGCGCTCGCGCGCGACACCGGCAGCGCGAACGCCGCGACCAGCGCCGGCAGCAGCGCACCTGCCGCGGCCAGCAGCGCCGCCGCGGCGAACGAGGCCGGTAACAGTGCCAGCACGATCGAGATCGCCGCGACGCCGAGGCCCGCCAGAGCGGCGAGCCGAAACTGCTGCGCGTCGGGGAGCGCGACCACGCTGCACGCGAGCGCCAGCAGGGCCGCCAGCGCCAGCGGCGTGACCAGCACATGCAGGGCGCCCGCCCAGAACGGCGCGATGTCGCCGAAGTTCGCATGCGCGAACGCGGGCGTGCAGGGCAGCGCGAGCAGCAGCGCCGCAGCGCGGCGCATCAGCCGAGCCCGAACAACCCGCCGACGAACCACACCCCAGCGAGCGCGATGGCGCCGCCACAGGCGCGCAGCACCGCGGGCACGGCGCGGCGCAGCGCGAGCTGCGCCATGCCGATGCCGGCCAGGTGCAGCAGCCCGGTGGACAGCACGAAGCCCGCGGCATAGCCCTGCGGTTCGGCGGCCGACGGCAGTTCCGTGCCATGCGCGTGGCCGTGGAAGATCGCGAACACGACGATGATCGCGAGTGCCGCTGCGGTCGGCGCAGCCCAGCGCGCTGCGATCGCGACGCCGAGCACGACGACCGACAGCGCGATGCCGAGTTCGACGTAGGGCAGCATCACGCCGGCGATGCCGAGCGCACCGCCGACGACCATCACCAGCGGGAACGCGACCGGCAGTTGCCAGGCCAGCGCGCGCCCGAGGAAGGCGCTCCAGATCCCCACTGCGATCATCGCCAGCAGGTGATCGAGACCGGTGACCGGATGCAGCAGGCCGGCGAGGAAGCCATCGGCCGTGCCATGTGAACCGTGCGCAAACGCCGGCGCCGCGACCAGCGCCGCGAGGCACAGCAGCACGGTAGGCAGGCGCGCGGGGCGTTGCTGCGACTGGCGAGGCCGCGTGGCGGTGATCGGGTCAGGGCGCATTCATTGTTCTCCGTCCGGCCTGTCAGCCGTCGCGAATGTTATGCAGAATGTGCCGATTGTTCCTACCTTTTCTTCGCGGGTGACCGTTGCTCACCGTCCTCTCCGCGGGCTTCGTGCTGGGCCTGCGCCATGCACTCGAGCCCGACCACCTCGCGGTCGTCGCGGCGCTCGCGGCGCGCAGCGATCCGGCCCGCGGCTTCCTGCGGCACGGCCTCGCCTGGGCGCTGGGGCATTCGCTGTCGATGCTGCTGCTGGCGATCATCGTGCTGGCGGCCGGCCGCAACCTGCCCGCCGACTGGGATCGGGCGCTGCACATAGTCGTCGGCGTGCTGCTGCTGCTGCTCGGCGCGGCGGCGCTGCGGCGCGGCCTCTCACCGACTTCCGCCGGCGGCTCGCGCGCCGCCGACTCGCCCGTCGCGGCACAGCCGGGCCCTGAACCCTCGCGCTGGCGCTCGCTGCTGATCGGCTTCATCCAGGGCCTCGCCGGCACGGGCGCGCTGATGCTGCTCGCGATCGACACGACGGGGCAGCCTGCCTATGCGCTCGGCTATGTCGGCGTGTTCGCGGCCGGGTCGATCGTCGGCATGGCGCTGGTGGCGATGCTGCTGTCGGTGCCGCTGGCCCGTGCCGCGCGGCAGATCACGGACCTGCAGCGCTGGCTGTCGCTGCTGGCCGGCGTCGCGATGATCGCGATCGCGGTGCTGAGCCTGCGGCAGTGGCTGGACTGATACCCGGGAGCCGCGCCGCGCGCAGCCTCAGGTGTCGTCGCGCCGCCGCCGGATCTGCATCGTGGCCCACAGCATGCCGACCGCCGCGGCCACGCCCAGCCACAGGTCGACGTTGGCCAGCAGCGGCGTGACATCGAGCCTGCTGTAGACCTCGCCGATCTTCTCGAACTGCCGGTCGGTGACGCCGATCGTCGCGTCACTGCGGTTCACGCCGATGCCCAGCGCATCGAAGAAACCGCCGAAGCGGTACTCGACGAAGCGCGCCACGTGATTGGTGTTGAACGCCGTCTCCTCCAGCAGCATCAGGCCGACCGGTGGCAGCACCGCCCACAGGAACACGTTGCGGCGCGCCCAGGCGGAGATCAGCAGCAACACCGCGGCGATCGGCGCATACCACAGCGCCGCGATCAGCGTGCCCGTGAACATGGCGCCCTGCACACCGAACCAGATCGGCGTGTTCCACTGCACCAGGGTCGCGAACGGGCCGCCGGCGAGCTTGAGGCTCAGCGCGCCGACGATCGCGAGGCTCGTCAGCACCGAGATCGCCCAGACGCCGAGCGGGACGATCAGCAGCGCGACCAGCGCTTTGGTAGCCACCGTGTGCGCATCGGAGACCGGCAGCGACTTCCAGAACAGGATGCTGCGATCCTTGCGCTCGCTGAAGAGCGCATCGAGCATGTAGAAGCCGAGCACGATCAGCATGACGATCAGCTGCGGGACATAGAGTCCGGCGATCAGCACGCCGAACAGCTTCGCGGCGCGCTCCTCGGTCAAGGCCTTGACGAACTCGACCTGCGCGCCTTCGATTTCGACGCGCGCGTCGGCAGGGATGTGCACGCCGCCGCTCAGCAGCGTCAGGATGACCAGCAGCCCGGCCACCACCAGCGGCGCGAGCCACAGCGCCCGGTGCTCCCAGAATTCGCGCCGGATCAGCGTCTGCCAATACTTCATGACGCCACCCTCGCGCCCTGGATGCGCGCGACGAACAGATCCGACAGCGCGGGCGGTCGCACGTCGCCAAACGGCTTGAGCTCCGCGGCGCTGCGACCTTCGAACACCATGCCGATGCGCCCGAACACCTCGCGCTCGTGCAGCGGGCCGAGCGCGCGTGCAGCCTCGGCCTTGTCGGGCGTCGTCACGACCTGCAGGTAGCGCTCGCCGATCGCCTCGACCGGCGTGTCGAGCACGACCTTGCCGCGGTTGATGAACATGACGTCGGTCAGCAGATTCTCGACTTCCTCCACCTGGTGCGTCGTCACGATGATCGTGCGCTCCTTGTCGAAGTAGTCGTTCAGCAGCGTGTCGTAGAAAGCGCGGCGGAACAGCAGGTCGAGGCCGAGCGTGGGCTCATCGAGCACCAGCAGCTTCGCGTCGATCGCGAGGATCAGCGCCAGGTGCAGCTGCGTGACCATGCCCTTCGACAGCTCGCGCACCCGGCTTTTCATGCGGATGTCGGTCTTGCGCAGGAACTCCTCGGCCGTGGCGCGCTGGAAGCGCGGATGCACGCCCTCGACGTAATCGAGCGCCTGCGTGACCCGCAGCCACTTCGGCAGCACGGCCACGTCGGCAATGAAGCAGACGTCGCGCATCAGTGCGTCACGCTGCGTGAACGGGTCGAGGCCCAGCACGCGCAGCTCGCCCTCGAACGGCGTCAGCCCGAGCACCGCCTTCAGCGCGGTGGTCTTGCCGGCGCCATTCGGGCCGATCAGGCCGACGATGCGGCCGCTGTCGATGCGGAAGTCCACGCCGTCGAGGGCGCGATGCGCGCCATAGGACTTCGCGAGTCCGCGCGCTTCGATTACCGGGGTCGTCATGTCTCTCGCTCGCTGTCGGTATCGTCGGCCACCCGTGTCCAGCCCTGGGTATCGCTCGCCGCGAGCGGCACCTTCAGCAGTTCGCCGAGATCGAGGCCGAGGCGCGCGATGCGCGCGTGCACCCTGGGCCACTCGTCGTCGAGGAAGCGCTGCTTCTCGTCTTTCATCAACGCCGCGCGGGCGCCGACATTGACGTACATGCCGCGGCCGCGGCGCTTCTCGACGAGTTGCTCATCCACCAGTTGCTGATAGCCCTTCAGCACAGTCAGCGGATTCAGGCGGAACTCCGCAGCGACGTTGCGGACCGAGGGCAGCGGATCGCCTTCCTTGAGGACACCCTCGAGGATCATCGCCACCACCCGGTCACGCAGCTGCCGGTAGATCGGCGAGCTGTCGTCCCACTGCGGGTCCATCAGTATCTGCTCCATGCCAGGGCCGTGCGGTGTTGCGGCTGGCTAGAACACTACTTTAACAGGCGACGCTGCGGCGCCCTTGGCGGGACCCGCTTCGGAGACCCTGGCAACCACGCCGCCGGCGAGTTCCGCGGCATTGACCCAACGCGCCACTGCCGTCGACTCGACGAAGGCGTAGCTCATGCTCCAGGTCAGCGCCAACGCGACCACCGCTGCCATCGCCATGCCCTGCACGCTGCTCTTGTTGATCGTTTCCATTTGTCTTCTCCTTGGGGTTTGTCATCCGGGGCTGGCTCACTGCCCGCCCCGCTCATGGTGTTATATATCACTACAACACCAACACTGAGTCAACAGAAAAATACGCAAGCTGCCCTGGATTTTTAGCAAGTCCATGTTTTTAAAAAGAAAATAGTTTGACCCCGGTCGCTTGCCCGAGCCGTTCAAGGGGGGAATGCGCCTCGACAACTCCTTGAGCCAGGGCTCGTATCGGGTCGCCGCAGCATCCCGGCGCGGCGGTACAGTGGCGCCCATGCCCGATGGCGATGCCCAGGCCGATGAGTCCGATGAGGCACTGATGCTTGCCTACGCCGCCGGCAATCCGCAGGCCTTCGATCGCCTGTACGCGCGGCATCGCCAGCCGCTGTTCCGCTACCTGATGCGGCACACGCGGCAGCGCGAGCTCGCGCATGACCTGTTCCAGGAGGCCTGGGGCAAGCTCGTCGATGCGCGACTGCGCTACGAACCGCGCGCGCGCTTCCAGACCTTCCTGTACACGATCGCGCATCACTGCTTCATCGATCACTGCCGCCGCAGCGCTGTGCGGCCGGTCAGCTCCGCGACGCAGGCCGATGGCACTGAAATCGACTGGCAGGGCGCGGCCGAGGATGACCCCGCGCACCAGGCGCACACCGGCGAATTGAAACAGCGGCTGCGCGCCGCGCTCGACGCCTTGCCCGCCGATCAGCGCGACGCGTTCCTGCTGCACGAAGAGGCCGGACTCACGCTCGAGGACATCGCCGCCGTGACCGGCGTCGGCCGCGAGACCGTCAAGAGCCGACTGCGCTATGCAGTCGCGAAGCTGCGCGAGTCGATGCAGACGCTGCGCGAGGACAGCGCATCATGAACCCCGTGGATCGCGACGATGAATTCGAACTGCGGCTGCAGCGCAAGGAGCGCTTCGTGCCGCAATTCGACGCGGATCTGGACGGGCCGGACGAGGCCGTCGACCGCGCCGTGCTGGCACGCGCGCGCGCGACGCTGCTGCAGCCGCCGGTTGCGCCACCGCGCTTCCATCGCGCGCCGCGCTGGACGGTGCCGCTCGCGCTGGCCGCGACCGTGCTGCTGTCGTTCACGCTGGTCATGCAGATGGACAGTCGCGACGTGATCGCGCAGCGCACCGCCGAACGGGCCGACGGCGCGACGCGCGCTGCCGACGGCGATGTGCCAGCCGGCGTTGCGGAATCTGCGATGCAGAAGGAAATGCCCGTGCTGGCCAACGCACCTGCCGAGACCGCGGCCGCCGAAGTGGCACCCGTGCAGGTGGCGCCGCTTGAGGTCGCACCCGTGCCCGCAGTCGCGGCGCCGCCCGTCGTCATGTCGGCCCCCCGTGCGGCACCGTCGCCGCCGCCTGCACTACCACCCGCGCCCGCCGCACCACCCGTGCCGGCGCCAGCGCCAGTGGCCGCAATGGACGCGGTAGCCGCACCACCGGCACCTCGCCGCGCGGCCGCCGCCGAGAGCGTGGCCGACAGCGCCGTGCGCCGTGAAGCGCTGGGCGCGACCGCGGCGAGCCCAGGCGGGACCGAGACCATCGCCGCCTGGCTGGCTCGCATCGAGGCCCTGCGGGCGGCCGGCGACCTGGATGGCGCACGGCGCGAGCTCGCCGCCTTCCGCAACCAGCATCCGGATACCGAACTGCCGCCCGCGCTGCGCCCGCTGCTGGAACCCTGAGCGACCGGCGCGCGCCGGGCCGCGGATGCTGCGACACGCGGCATGAAACGGCGGCCAAAACGGCCTAGAATTCGCGCGCCTTTTCAGCCACAGAGCCACCCCATCTCATGAAAACCCCGGTCAATGTCGCGATCACCGGTGCCGCCGGCCAGATCGGTTACGCCCTCGCCTTCCGTGTCGCCTCGGGCGCCCTGCTCGGCCCCGACCAGCCCGTCAACCTGCACCTGCTCGAGATCACGCCGGCGCTGCCAACCCTGCAGGGCGTGGTCATGGAGCTCAACGACTGCGCCTTCCCGACGCTGAACAAGATCGTCGCCACCGACGATGCGCGCGTCGCGTTCAAGGACCTGCACGTCGGCCTGCTGGTCGGCGCGCGGCCGCGCGGCCCCGGCATGGAGCGCAAGGACCTGCTGCTGGCCAATGCGCAGATCTTCTCGGCGCAGGGCAAGGCGCTGAACGACGTCGCGAGCCGCGACGTGCGCGTGCTCGTGGTCGGCAACCCGGCCAACACCAACGCGCTGATCGCGATGAAGAACGCGCCGTCGCTGAACCCGAAGTGCTTCACGGCGATGACGCGCCTCGATCACAACCGCGCGCTGTCGCAGCTCGCCGAGAAGACCGGCAAGCACGTCAACGACATCCAGCGGATGATCATCTGGGGCAACCACTCGGCGACGCAGTATCCCGACCTCAGCCACTGCCTCGTCGGCGGCAAGGCGGCCAAGTCGCTGGTCGACCAGAACTGGATCGAGACGAACTTCATTCCGACCGTGCAGCAACGCGGCGCGGCCATCATCAAGGCGCGTGGCGCGTCGTCGGCTGCGTCGGCCGCGTCCGCGGCGATCGACCACATCCGCGACTGGGCCAAGGGCAGCGCCGCCGGCGACTACCTGTCGATGGGCATTCCGTCGGACGGCAGCTACGGCATCCCGGAAGGCGTCATCTACTCGTATCCGGTGGTCTGCAAGGGCGGTCAGTACGAAATCGTCCAGGGCCTCGCGGTCGACGAGTTCAGCCGCAAGCGCATGGACGCGACGCACGCCGAATTGCTCGAGGAGCGCGACGGCGTCAAGGACCTGCTGGGCTGACCATTCAAACCGGATCGTCGGGCAGCGCATCCAACTCCCCATCATTGACTTGATGGGGAGTTCCCGATGATCCGGATCAGCCCGCTCGCGACCGTCCTGGTCGCCGCCACCTTGCTGGGTGCCACCGCGCTGGCAGCCGACGCACCGCGCGACCGTTCGCGCATCAACGGTTCGATCAGCATCGCTGCCGGCGAGCGCGCCGGCGACGTCGAGACCGTCAATGGTTCGATCACGCTCGGCGCCCGCGCCGAAGTCAACGATGCCGAGACAGTCAACGGCAGCATCAATGCCGAAGATGGCGTCCGGGCGCGGTCGCTCGAGGTCGTCAACGGCAGCGTGCGCGTTGGCAAGGGCGCGCAGATCAGCGGCAACGTCGAAACCGTCAACGGCGCCGTCGAGATCGGCCCCGACAGCGCGGTCGCCGGCAACCTCGAGAACGTCAACGGCCGACTGACACTGCGGGGCGCGCGCGTTGCCGGCAATGTCGAGACGGTGCGCGGCGACATCGAGCTCGCCGACGGCGCGCGGATCGATGGCGACCTGGTGGTCGAGAAGCCCTCCATGAGCCTGAACTGGGGCGACAAGCCGCCGCCGCGCATCGTGATCGGTCCGGGCTGCAGCGTCGCGGGCCGGCTGCGTTTCGAGCACCCGGTCGCGCTGTACGTCAGCGACCGGGCCACGGTGGGGGCAATCACGGGCGCAACACCGATCCGCTACAGCGGGGAAACCCCGCCACCGCGCTGACAACGCAGCCGGCTGGCGCACTGCAGCTGGCACGCGCCGTCGGGGCGGCAGACCCCGGCCGCCAGCGTGCGCCGCGTCCCTTACCGCGCCAGCAGCGCAGGGCTATATTGGGCACCATCTGTTTCACTCGCTGATGGTGCACACATGGTTCGTGCCCTCGTTGTCCTCGCGCTGCTCGCCGGCGCGCTCTATGCCCTGACCATGCCCGGCGGCGTCATCGCGCTGCTGTTCGTCGTCGCGGTGCTGTATCTCGCCTACCGCCGCATGAGCCTGCTCAGCTTCACGCTGACGTTCACGGTGCTGCTCGCGGCCTACACGTTCGTCGGCGCACCCGCCGGCGTCTGGAAAGGCTTCCTGTGGGTGCTGCTCGGCACGCTGTGGGCGCTGAACTTCCGGCCGCTACGCAAGGCGCTGATCTCGCGCCCGTTCCTGCGCACGTATCGCAAGCTGCTGCCGGCGATGTCGCAGACCGAGAAGGAAGCGCTCGAAGCCGGCACGGTCTGGTGGGATGGCGAGTTGTTCACCGGCAACCCCAACTGGTCGAAGCTGATGTCGGCGAAAGTGCCGACGCTGACTGCGGAGGAACAGGCCTTTCTCGACGGTCCCTGCGAAGAGCTGTGCCGGATGGTCGACGACTTCGACATCACGCACCGCCGCGGCGACCTGCCGCCGGAAGTCTGGGATTTCCTGAAGTCGAAGGGCTTCTTCGCGATGATCATCCAGAAGCAGTACGGCGGGCTCGAGTTCTCGGCGTACGCGCATTCCTGCGTGCTCGCGAAGCTCGCGAGCCGCAGCGCCACGGTCGGCTCGACCGTCGCGGTGCCGAACTCGCTCGGCCCGGCCGAACTGCTGCAGCACTACGGCACCGAAGAACAGAAGAGCCACTATCTGCCGCGGCTCGCAAGCGGCCTCGAAGTACCCTGCTTCGCGCTGACCGGGCCACGCGCGGGCTCCGACGCAGCATCGATGCCGGATACCGGCGTCATCTGCAAAGGCATGTGGCAGGGTCGCGAGATCACGGGCGTGAAGCTGAATTTCTCGAAGCGCTACATCACGCTCGCACCGGTCGCGACGGTCATCGGTCTCGCCTTCAAGATGTTCGACCCGGACAAGCTGATCGGCGACAAGGCCGACCTCGGCATCACGGTCGCGCTGATCCCACGCGACACGGCCGGCGTCACCATCGGCAGGCGCCACTTTCCGCTGAACATCCCGTTCCAGAACGGACCGATCCAGGGCCGCGACGTCTTCGTGCCGCTCGATTTCATCATCGGCGGTCCGAAGATGGCGGGCCAGGGCTGGCGCATGCTGGTCGAACAGCTGTCGGTCGGCCGCTGCATCTCGCTGCCGTCGAACGGCACGGGCGGCGCCAAGGCCGCCGTGTTCGCGACCGGCGCCTATGCGCGCATCCGGCGGCAATTCAACATGCCGGTCGGCAAGTTCGAGGGTGTCGAGACCGTCATCGCGCGCATGGTCGGCTACACCTATGCGATGGATGCGGCGCGCTCGGTGACCGCCGGCGCGATCGACGGCGGCGAGAAGCCCTCTGTGCCGTCGGCGATGCTGAAGTATCACGTCACCGAGATGAGCCGGCAGATCGCCAACGACGCGATGGACGTGCAGGGCGGCAAGGGCATCTGCCTCGGGCCCCGCAACTATCTGGGCCGCGGCTACCAGGTCGTGCCGGTCGCGATCACGGTCGAGGGCGCGAACATCCTGACGCGCAGCCTGATCATCTTCGGCCAGGGTGCCGTGCGCTGCCATCCGTTCGTGTTGAAGGAAATGGAAGCCGCGCGCAACCCGGATCGCGCCCGCGGCGTCGACGAATTCGATCGCGCGTTGTTCGGCCACATCGGCTTCACGATCAGTAACGCGGTGCGCTCGCTCGTCATGGCGCTGACCAATGCGCGCTTCACGCCGGTTCCTGGTACGGGCGCGGAGAAGCGCTACTTCCAGCACATCGTGCGCTTCTCGGCCTCGTTCGCGTTCGCAGTCGATGTCGCGATGCTGACCCTTGGCGGCTACCTGAAGAAGAAAGAGAATCTCTCGGCGCGCCTCGGCGACGTGCTGTCGAACATGTACATCGCCTCGATGGTGCTCAAGCACTGGGAGAACCAGGGCCGCCGCGCCGAAGACCTGCCCATCGTCGAGTGGGCCTGCCGCCACCTGCTGTATCGCGCGCAGGAGCAACTGCACGACTTCCTGCGCAATTTCCCGAGCCCGTTCATCGCCGGCTTCATGCGCTTCTTCATCTTCCCACGCGGCCTGCAGTATTCGGCACCCAGCGATCGTTCGGGGCGGCACCTTGCCGACCTCGTGCTGAACCCGACCGCCGTGCGCGACCGGTTGTGCTACCCCGTGTACCGCGAGGTGCAGCCGCACAATCCGCTTGGCCTGCTGCAGGAAGCGCTCGAACTCGCGCAGAGCACCGAGCCGCTCGAGAAGCGCATCCGTGTCGAGGGCGTCAAGACGGGACGCGTCACCGCGCTCGACGTGCCGGGGCAGGTCACCCAGGCGCTGGCGGCCGGCATGATCTCCGAGACCGAAGCTGCGCAGCTGCGCGACTACGATCGCAAGGTCATGGAGCTGATCCACGTCGACGACTTCGAACCACATGAGCTCGGCACGATGGCGGCGGCACCACCGCGCGCGGCAGCGCCGCAGGGCGTGGGCGGCTTCCAGGCGGCATGAGCGAGGCGCTGCTGGTCGCGGCGCCGGCGCGCGCGCCCGCCGCGGTCGATGCCGCCGCGGCGCGCTGCCAGAACTGCGGCGCAGCGCTCGCCGGGCCGTACTGCGCGAGCTGCGGCCAGCGGCATGAGCCGCACATCCATTCGCTGCCGCACTTCGCCGCCGAGGCTGCGGAGACGCTGACGCACGCGGACTCGCGCCTGTGGCGCACGCTGGGCCATCTGCTGGTGCGCCCCGGACTGCTGACGCGCGAGTTCATGGCCGGCCGACGCGCGCGCTACCTGCCGCCGTTCCGGCTGTACGTCGTCGTGTCGCTGCTGTACTTCGTGCTGGTCGCACTGCTGCCCGAAGCGCCGGCACCGGTGCGGTTCGGGCTCGGCGATGACGCCACCTGCACCGGCATCAAGTACGAAGGCCCGGGCGACACCTGGATCGATCCGGCCTTGAAACGTGCATGCAACAAGGCCACCGAGGATGGCGGTGCCGGGCTGACAAAGGCCTTCATGACCAACGTCCCGCGCGCGCTGTTCGTGTTCCTGCCGCTGATCGCTGCCGTCGCGATGCTGCTGTACTGGCGACCGCGGCGGTACTACGTCGAGCACCTGCTCTTCTTCCTGCATAACCACTCCGCGGTGTTCGTCGTGCTCGGACTGCAGGCGCTCGTCAGCGCGGTCCCCGGGGCGGCGCTGATCGAGACGCCGTTGAGCCTTGCCGTGGCTGCCTACCTGCTGTGGTATCCGTTCCGCGCGCTGCGCGTCGCTTACGCGCAGGGCCGCGGCCGCACGTTCGCGAAGTACCTCGCTTTCGGCTTCGCCTACCTGGTGCTCGGCGGCCTGATGCTGCTGATCACGGGGGTCTACAGCGCGCTGACGCTATGAGCACGCGCGCGATACTGCATGTCGACATGGATGCGTTCTACGCGTCGGTCGAGCAGCTCGATCACCCGGAGCTGCGCGGCAAACCGCTGATCGTCGGCGGCACCAGCGGCCGCGGCGTCGTCGCGGCGGCGAGCTACGAGGTGCGGCGCTTCGGCGTGCGCTCGGCGATGCCGATCCGGCGCGCGCTCGCGTTGTGCCCCGATGCGATCTGCGTGCGGCCGCGCATGGCGCGCTACAAGGAAGTCTCGCGCCAGGTGTTCGCGGTGTTCCACGAGTTCACGCCGCTGGTACAGGGCCTGTCGCTCGACGAGGCCTACCTCGACGTGACCGGCAGTCGCCGCCTGCTCGGGGACGAACTGACGATCGCGCGCGAGATCAAGCGACGCATCCGCGAACGCACGGGCGTCACCGCATCGGTGGGCGTTGCACCCAACAAGCTGATCGCCAAGATCGCCTCGGATCTGGACAAGCCCGACGGACTGACCGTCGTGACACCGGAGCGGGTGCATGCAGTGCTCGATCCGCTGCCGGTGCGCCGGCTGCCGGGACTGGGCCGCAAGAAGGGCGAGCAGGTCGTCGCGGCTGGCATCAAGACGCTGGGCGAACTGCGCTGCGCATCCGATGCGCAGCTGTGGCCGCTGTTCGGCCGCGACACGCCGCGCATGCGCGAGCGCGCCGCGGGCGTCGACGATCGCCCCGTGATCGCCGACTGGGAAGAGAAATCGATCAGCGCCGAGGAGACCTTCGCCGACGACATCGCGGCTCCGGCGCGGCTGGAGGCCGAACTGCTCGCGCTCAGCGACCGGATGAGCGCGCGGCTGCGCGGCAAGGGCCTGGTGGGTCGCTGCGTGACGATCAAGGTCCGCGAGCACGACTTCACGACCTGCACGCGCCAGAAGCACTTCGCTCCCGCCAGCAACGATTCCGCCGTGCTCGGTCGCCTCGCGCGCGCGCTGCTGTCGCGCTGGCTGGAGCAGAACCCGGGCGCGAAGCTGCGCCTGCTCGGCGTGGGGGCCAGCGAACTGTCGCCAGCCGATGCGGCGCCCGGCACGCAGGCGGACCTGTTCGCCGCGCAGCCCGAGGCCGCTGCCGGGGATGCGCCACTCGACTCGGCGCTCGACCGGATCCGCGAGAAGTTCGGCCAGCTGGCCGTGACGCGCGGCAGCACGCTGCGCAGCGGCGAGCCGGATCCACCCGCGAGGCGACAAAGATCGTGACTGAGCGCGCGGCACCGGACCTCGATGCGCTGCGCGCCCGTTATCGCTGGTGCGCAACGGCCGGCGATGCAACGCTGCGCCGCGTGCTCGGTGAATCGGTGCTGCTGCACGCCGCCGCCGGGCAGCCCGTGTTCGCCGAAGCGACGCAGTGCACGCACTTTCCGCTGGTGCTCGACGGCACGGTCCGCGTCCGCAAGCTGTCGCCGCAGGGCAAGGAGCTGCTGCTGTACCGCGTCGAACCGGGCGAGAGCTGCATCCTGACCAGCAGCTGCCTGCTCGGCGCGCGGGATTACACGGCGAGCGCCGTTGCAGAGACCGACGTGCACGTGCTCGCGATGCCGCGCGCGCTGTTCCTCGAGTTGCTCGGCACCGTGCCGTCGTTCCGCATCGAGGTGTTCGAACTGTTTGCGGCGCGGATGACCGACCTGATGGCGCTGGTCGACGCGGTCGCATTCCAGAAACTCGACCAACGGCTGGCCAACCGCCTGCTGGGGCATGGCAACGTGATCGAAACCTCGCACCTGCAGCTCGCGCAGGAACTGGGCAGCGTCCGCGAGATCGTCTCGCGACTGCTGGGCGAGTTCGCGCAGCGGGGCGCGCTGCGCCTCGGTCGCGGCCGCATCGAGATCCTCAATGCGGCACTGCTGCGGCGCATCGCAGCGGGCGACACCGGCGAGCCTCAGCGCCCCGACCCCCCGGAAAGTCCCTAGCTCCCTGTGTAACCCTGGTTACATACCGCCGCGCGCCGGCTGCGTAAGCTCTCCTCACGCCAACCAGATGAGGAGAGGATCATGAAAGCGAACGTAGGTGGAATCGATCGGGTGCTGCGCATCGTCGCGGGTCTTGGGCTGCTGTCCCTGGTGTTCGTGCTGCCGGAGCCGAACCGCTGGTGGGGCCTGATCGGCATCGTGCCGCTCGCGACCGGCTTCATGCGCGTCTGCCCCCTGTACTCGCTGATCGGCGTCAACACCTGCCCGGCGCAGCGCGCGGGCCACTGACCCGGGACCGCGTGCCGCCCCGCGGCGCGCACGTCACCTGACCGGCCGGCGCCTGCCCCGGAGGCGCCGGCCGCCCCTGCTGCCGGCGGCAGGAGGGGCATGCAATACTTGCCGGATGTATCTGCCGTTTTTCGGCCTCAACGAAAAACCGTTCGCGATCACCCCGGATCCGCGCTACCTGTTCCTCAGCGAGCGTCACTCGGAGGCGCTCGCGCACCTGTTGTACGGCATCACCGAGGCCGGCGGCTTCGTGCAGCTGACCGGTGAGGTCGGTACCGGCAAGACCACCACGATCCGCTCGCTGCTGGCGCAGACGCCGAAGAACGCCGAAGTCGCGCTGATCCTGAACCCGCGGATCAGCGCGCCGGAGTTCCTGCTGACGATCTGCGAGGAACTCGGCGTCGGCGTGCCGGATTCGGCCATCGGCAGCGTCAAGGAGCTGGTCGATATCCTGAACAGCTACCTGCTGCGCGCCCATTCGCAGGGCAAGCGTGTCGTGCTGGTCGTCGACGAGGCGCAGAACCTCGCGCCCGAAGTGCTCGAGCAGGTGCGGCTGCTGACCAATCTCGAAACCGAAACCCAGAAACTGCTGCAGATCATCCTGATCGGCCAGCCTGAGCTGCGCGACATCCTCGATCGCGTCGAGCTGCGGCAGCTCGCGCAGCGCGTCACCGGCCGTTACCATCTGGACCCGCTGTCGGCCGACGAGTCTGCGTCCTACATCCGCCACCGGCTGCGCGTCGCCGGCGCGACCAGCGACATTTTCTCGCCTGCGGCGCTGCGCGAAACCTACCGGCTGTCGCGCGGCGTGCCGCGCCTGATCAACGTCATCAGCGACCGCGCGCTGCTGGGTGCCTACACGCAGGACCGGCACCGCGTGACACCAGCGATCGTGCGGCGCGCTGCCACCGAGGTCTTCGACCGGCCGATCGCCCCCGCGTGGTTGCCCTGGGCCTTCGGCGGCGCCGGCGTGGTCGCCGCGCTGCTGACCGCGTTCGTGCTGTGGCGCGTGTTCGGCGCGACCGACGACCCCGCGGCCGACAGCATGACGGCGGCGGCGCCCGCCGCGGCAGTCGTCGAACCCGCCGACATCGCGCCCAGTGCCGCGCCGACCCAGGCGACTGCACCCGGCACCGCGCGCATCGAAGACCTGCTGCAGCGCTTCGCGACCGAGACCGACGGTGACAATGCGTTCAACAAGCTGTTTGCGCTGTGGGACGCGCGCTATGTCGTCGGCGACGTCGCGCCCTGCGCACAGGCGCAACAGCAGGGCCTCGCCTGCCTCGCGCAGCGCGGCACGCTCGCCGAGCTGCTGCAGTTCAACCGGCCTGCGATCCTGATCCTGCGTGATGCCACCGGCACCGACCACCAGGTCGTGCTCGCGGCGCTGACCGACGACAAGGCCGCGCTGAGTCTCGGCGGCACGTTGCGCGACGTGCCGCTCGCCGATCTGTCGCGCGCGTGGTTCGGCGACTACGTGCTGCTGTGGCGCGCGGGTCGTGATGAACCGAAGCCGCTCGAACCCGGCGCCCGCGGCACCGCGGTGCAACGCCTGCAACAGAGCCTGCGCGCCTCCGGCAATGCGCCGGCGCAGCCTGCGAACGGCATCTATGACGCCGCGATGATGCGCCTGGTCGCGGAGTTCCAGCGGCGGCATCGGCTCGAGCCGGACGGCATCGCCGACATCCCCACCCAGGTCATGATCGACAGCGTGCTGCCGGGAGAATCCCCGCGGCTGGTCACTGCACAGGAAGCAGCCCCCGACGCTGCACCGAACGCCGTACCGAACGCGGCCGCCAGTCCGCCCACGCCGCTGCCGGGAGCCTGAGATGTCCTTCATCCTCGATGCGCTGAAGAAAAGCGAAAGCGAGCGGCAGCGGCAGTCGGGACCCGGCGTGTTCCAGCCCCGCATCGCTTCGCCACGCGCGCGGTTCCCGGTCTGGGCCGTGGCGCTCGGCCTGCTGCTCGGTGTGAACCTGCTGATCCTGCTGTGGGTCATGACGCGCCCCGATGCACCGCCGGCACCTGCGGCAGTGGCCTTGCCCGCTGCCCCGGCGGCGACCTCGAGCCCGGCGCCTGCGACAACCGCACCCGCCGCCGCGACCGGCCCGACCGCCGTGCCTGGCGCGGCCGCACCGACGACGCGGTTCAATCCACCGCTGATCGTCGACCCGGCGCTCAACGATCCCGAACCCGGCGCGCCCGACCCGACGACTGCAGCGAACGCGCGCAACCCCGCCGGCGCACCGTTCAATCCGAACGACTACCTGCCGGCGCAACCTGCCGCAGCAGGCGCAACCACGCCGCTCGGCGCGGACGCGGCGCCGCGCGGCAGCAGCAATGCGAACTACGCAAGCCGCGACGCCCTGGTCGCGCGCGGCCAGAACGTGCCGGACGTCGCGCTCAGCCTGCATGTCTACGATCCGGACCCGGCGAAGCGTTTCGTGTTCGTCAACGGCCAGCGCGGCAGCGATGGCACCACTCTGCCTGGGGGCCTGCGCATCGAACAGATCGTGCCTGAAGGCGCCGTGCTGTCCTGGAACGGCAACCGTTTCCTCGTGCCGATCCAGTGAGCGCCGCGACCCTCGAAGCGCTTGACGGTCCACAGCTCGCCGACGCGCTGCGCGCCGGCATCTACCGGCTGTTCGCGCGCACCGACCACATCAACAAGATCAACGTGTTCCCCGTGCCCGACGGCGACACCGGGACCAACATGTCGATGACGCTCGCGGCCGTCCTGCCGACGCTCGAGCGCGACACGCCGCGGCACGCGGGGCAGCTGCTGACGCGGATCGCGGACGCCGCGCTCGATGGCGCGCGCGGCAACTCCGGCGCGATCCTCGCGCAGTTCCTGCTCGGCGTCGGCGACCGCGTCGGGCACCTCGAGCGGCTCGACGCGACCAGTTTCGCGGCCGCCGTGCGCGTCGGCGCCACCTACGCGCGCGATGCACTGACGCAGCCGCGCGAGGGCACGCTGCTGACCGTGCTGACGGATTTCGCCGCCGAACTCGAGCGTCTCGTCGGCGAGGCGAAAGCGGCCGACTTTCGCGCGCTGTTCAGCGCCGTGATCGAACCCGTGCGCCGTTCGCTCGCCGGCACGCAGGGCGTGTTGGAGGAGACCCGCATCGCCGGCGTCGTGGATGCCGGCGCACAGGGCTTCGTCGACTTGATCGAAGGCATGACCGCCTGGCTGGCGCGCGGCGAGATGCAGGTCGTCGCCGCACCCGTGCATGGCGGCAACGAAGAGATGGTCGACAGCGGCCCCGGTGACCTGCGCCATCGGTACTGCACCGAGTGCATGATCACGGGCGCGGAACTGGACCCGCGCCGGGTGCGCGAGAGTCTCGGCGCGTTCGGCTCCAGCCTCGTCGTTGGCGGCACGCGCAACAAGCTGCGCATCCACATCCACACCAACGATCCCGAGCAGCTGTTCGAGTTCGTGGCGCAGTACGGCAGCATCAGCGCGCAGAAGGCCGACGACATGCGCGCGCAGCGCAGCGCGGCGCACCACGCCAGCTCGCGGCGGGTCGCGATCGTCACGGACTCGGCAGCGGACCTGCCGGACTCCCTGCTCGAATCGCTGGAACTGCACATGGTGCCGGTGCGGGTGCATTTCGGCGGACGCTCGTACCTCGACAAGGTCACGCTGACATCGGAGGAGTTCTATCGCGAGATCGAGCACAACCCCGACCCGCCCAAGACCTCGCAACCACCGCCCGGCGATTTCCGGCGGCTGTATGAATTCCTCGCCTCACATTACGAGTCGGTGCTGTCGATCTCGCTGTCCAGCCGGGTCAGCGGCAGCTACAACGCGGCAGTCAGCGCTGCGCAGCGCATCGAGGGCGGACGTGTCCGCGTGCTCGATTCGGCCAGCGTTTCGCTCGGACAAGGGCTGGTCGCGATCCGCGCCGCCGAACTCGCGATGGCGGGCGCGGATCTCGATGCCGTCGAACGCGGCGCTCGCGCCGCGCGCGCGCGGATCCAGACCTGGGCGCTGACCTCGACGCTCGATTTCGCAGTGCGCGGTGGCCGCGTTCCGCCCATGGTTCGCACGCTGTCGAGACTGCTGCGTTTCATGCCGGTGCTGCACACGACCAGCGACGGCCTGGTGCGTCCCTGCGGCGTGCTGTGGGTGCGCCGCCGCCGCATCGAGCGGTTTGCCGATTTCATCCTGCGGCGCCTGCCACCCGCACCCCGCTACCGGCTGCTGGTCGGGCATGGTCGCGCCGAGGCAGAAGCGCAGGCGCTGCTGGCGGCGCTCGGCGCCAGGATCGCGAACATCGAGAGCGCCCATCTGACGACGCTCGGCACCGCGCTGGGTGTGCACGGCGGCCCCGGCCTGCTGGTCGTCGCCATCGAAGCCTGCGACGAGGCAGGCGCGATCACGACACCGGGATCACCGGCTCAAGGCGGGCTCGCCGGCGCGGCGGTTGCCTCCCAGGCGAGGTAGTCGCCCTCGAGGTGCGCGAGCCGCTCGAAACCCGCTGCGTGCAGCGTCTCGAGGGCCAACGCCGCGCGCCGTCCGCTGCGACAGTAGACGACCAGGTCGCTGGCGCGCGCGTCAGCGAGCTCGGCGAGTCGTCCGGCCAGCAGGTCATGCGAAATGTTGCGCGCGCCGGGCACATGACCGGCGGCAAATTCCTCAGCCGTGCGCACGTCGAGCACGATCAGGCGCGGATCCTGGCGTTCGATGCGCGCCCGCAGCTCAGCCTGACCGAGCGACGCAACGCCATCGGGCAATGCCGGCATGGCCGGCGGTGCCGGCGTCGCAGCGGCAGGCGCCGCGCGGCTGCTCTGCGGCACCTTCTCGACCTTGGACATGTCGTAGCCCAGTGCCTGCACGCGCGCGAGCAGCGCATCGTAGCGGTCCTGCGGCAGTGTCGGCGTGCGCGCCATGACCCAGACATAGTCGAGGCTGCTGCGGGCGATGATGGTCTCGCTGTAATCGGCATCGACCCAGGCGACGACATACTCCGCCTTGATCGGCCAGATGAAGCGCATGCCCCAGATCGCGTTCTGCGTTCCCGGGACCACGAAGCCGCGCGGGTTGTACTCCTTCAGGGGACCATCGAAGCTGCCCTTGCGGAACGTGAACGTCGTGGCGATCGTGCCGTCGTCATCGAGGCGGTAGGTCTCGATCGCGTCATGGGCGCCTTTCTCGATGAAGGTCGGGATGTTGGCGATGACGTACCACGGGCCCATGAAACGATCGAGATCGACCGCTGGCAGCGGACGGATCGTGACTTTCTCGGGCGATACGGCGCAGGCGGCCAGCAGCAGCAGCGGGGCGAGAATCGCGAAGCGCGGGTTCAGTTTCATCTTGACTCCAGAGGCTGTCATCACTCGGCCACGTACCAGCGGCGGTCGATCTTCTCGAGCACGAAGCGGTCGAACGCGAGGCCCTGGCCGCTGACGTCGTAGCTGGCGCGGGTGCCTTCGTACTCGAGACGGGGCGCGGTGCGCCGCACGATGCGCAGCGCGGCAATCAGCGACTCGCGCGCCCCCAGGCTGTTGCGGCAACTTGCAATGAGCGTGTCGAACATCCTGTTGGACAGCGTACGCCGGAAGTTCGGGCTCAGGTATTCGCGGTAGTACTCATCGCAGCGGCCATCGACCAGCGACTTCTCCGCAGCGGCCAGCATCGCGACGATGTCCGGCGGATTGGCTGCCGGCGTCGCCGGTGCCGCCCCGGCTGCGACGGGGGTCGTCGTCGCGGCAGCACCAGCGGCAGCGCCGGCCGCCGGGGCCGGCGCTGCGCCCCGCGCAGGCGTGCGCCCGTCGATCAGGTCTTCGATCTGCGCCTCCAGTTCGCTCGGCAGCGCCGCCTTCCAGTCCTTGCCGTAAGGCAGGAGGCTGACGATCTCGAGCACCTGGGTCGCGCCACGGTCGCGCGGTTGGCGGCCGCGCACGACGACATGCGTCAACTCGCCCGTGTCGCGTATCGTCACAACGCCCTTCAGGTCGTCGTAGACGCGGCCGCGCGGCAACTCCAGCCGCCGCGCGAGGTTCGTGAAGAACACCAGCGTCGTCCAGCGCTCCACTTCGGCCAGCGGCGTCGCCTGGCCGAACAGCCGCGCGCGCACCGTACCGTCGCCGCGCGCCGCTTCCTGGCGCAGCTGGGTCAGGAGCGTCAGCCGCAGCTTGTCGAGCTCCGCCGGATGGATCGCAAAGCCGACCGCCTGGGCGTTGCCGCTCGCGAGCGCGCCGAGATACTCCGCTGCGCCGCGCCGCTGCGCCGCATTGACATCCTGCGCCTGCGCTGCGCTGGTGACCGCAGCAGCCAGTGCCAGAGCCACGGCGGCCCACGCGCCGATCATCGCGCGGCGTGCCGGCATGCTCGAAAATCTGCTCATCCGGTGTCCCCTGTGTCGCCTGACCTGCGGTGCTGGAGCGCCGATACTCCCCGCGGCGGCAACCGCAGGTCAACGATGATCGGCCGATGGTCACTGCCTTCGACGCGACCACGCGCGAAAGAGTTCACCTGGATGTCGGGCGACACCAGCGCATGGTCGATCCGCAGACCCAGCAGCGGCAGGAAGCTGGGCCAGGTCGGCTGCCAGCCGAAACCGGCCGCGGCGTCACGCAGCCGGCCGCGCTCGACCAGTGCCGTGAAATGCGGCGACAACGGCGTGACATTGAAGTCGCCGATCACGACGACGGGCAGCGTGGCACTGCGCGCCGCCGCCGCGATCGTCCCGAACTCGCGCGCCCGCGCGGCAGACATCGCGCCGCCCAGGGGCCAGGTCGCGTGCACCGCGATGAGCTGCAGGCTGCCACCCGGCGTCGCGACGTCGATGGCGATCTCGGGCGTGCCTCGTGTGCCGGCATCGAGCTGAGTCAGCTCGCCCAGCGGCCAGCGCGACAGCACCAGCGTGCCGCTGTAGCCGGCGCGGCGGGCTGTGCGCGCGTGGGGATAGGTGTCGCGCAGCTGGCCGAGCGCCTGCTCCCAGCGCGCGTCGACTTCGACGAACACGAGCAGGTCAGCCTGCGTCTGTCGCGCCCAGTCGATCGCTGCGTCGTGTTCGCGGTTGCGCCACAACAGGTTGGACGCCGCGATCCGCAGTGCGGGACCTGCGTCAGTCGCCGCGTGCGCAGCCGTGATCGGCAACGGCGCGCCCAGGTCGCGCACCAGCGGCAGGACGTTCAGAGCCAGCACGACCAGCGCGCCGATCAGCCAGTCGCGTCGTCGCAGCCACTGCGCCAGACCCAGCAACAGCAACGCGAAGATGCAGTAGTGCGGGCGGAAATGCACCAGCAGATCCGCCCACCAGAGGCGCTCGGCGGCCAGCACGAGCAGTGACAGCAGCGCGAGCGCAACCGCGCCAGCCGTCACCAGGGCTTGCATTGCCACCAAGCGCCTCGCACCATCGCTGCCCGGACCTGCTGCCATGAACAAACGCTACCTCGAAGACCTGGTGATCGGAGAAACCCGCGAGAGCGGCACGCTGACCGTCGAGCTCGAGCCGATGCTCGAGTTCGCCCGCCGCTACGACCCGCAGTATTTTCACACCGACACGGATGCCGCGCGCGACTCAGTGTTCGGCGAGGTCATTGCGTCGGGCATCTACACCATGGCGCTGTGGCGCCGCCTCGACCACGAGATCAGTCACGATATCGCCTGGATCTGCGGCATCGCCTGGGATGACGTGCGCTTCCCGATCGCCGTGCGCGCCGGCGACCGGCTGCGGGCGCGGGCCGAATGCCTGTCGAAGCGCCCCTCCGACAGCCGGCCGGAGCGCGGCGTCACCGTGTTCCGCTACCAGCTGCTGAACCAGCGCGACGAGATCGTGTTCGACTGCCGCAGCACGAATCTGGTCGAGTCGCGCGCCGAACCGGTCACTGCCGGGGGCGAGTGAAACTGCGACCCGGTTGGCGTTTCCCGGGCAGCACCGGCTCGATGTGACAGAATCTGCTTTACGACCGTCGCCGGCTGCCTACACTGCGGTTTGACCTGACCGCGGAGACCGGGCGCTTGGAGAAACCCGCCCTGAACGTGCCACCGGAGCGAACTCGCGACGAACTTCGTATGCCTGGTGCCGGTGTGGGCGCCGGGATAGGGCTCGTCGTGCTGTCCAAGGACGACGGCCTCATCGACACGCTCGAGCGCGTCGTGACCTCCGATCATGCGATCACGCTGTGCATCAGCGAGGACGTGCTCGCCGAGCAGATCCTCGCCGGACGCGGCGGTGTGGCGCTGGTCGATGCGGCGGCGAGTGCGGAATCGCTCGCCGGACTGACCCAGCGGTTGCGCCAGCAGTTTCCGGATCTCGTGCTCGTCGTCGCCGGCAACGCCCAACATCAGGGCGAACTCGCGGCGCAGATCGCGAGCGGCGAGGTCTACCGCTTCCTGCACAAGCCCGTCTCGGAGCAGCGCGTGCGCCTGTTCATCGAAGCAGCGATGCGGCGCCACGACGAAGAACACGCCGTCCTCCCCACGCCGGCCCGGCGACCCGCCGAACCGACTTTCGGCAGCGCCGGCGCGGCGAGCAGGCGCTGGCTGCTGCCGGCAGCGCTGCTCGCTGTTGCCGGCGTCGCGGCGATCTGGCTGCTGGGGGGCGACGACGCGCCGGGCACCGCCGCGAACAGCACCAGGGCGACGGCGACTGCGCGTCCGGCCGATCCAGCGGTGACGCCGTTGCTCGAGCAGGCCGATGCCGCGCTGGAGTCCGGCGCACTGCTGGCTCCGGCCGGTGCCAGCGCCGCCGAGCTCTACCAGCGCGTGCTCGAGCAGGATGCCGACAACGCGCGCGCGCGCAGCGGCATCGATCGGGTCTTCAATGCCGTGCTGACCAGCGCCGAGCAGGCCATGCTTGCCGGCCAGCTCGATGCAGCATCGCGCAGCATCGAAGCCGCGCGCGGGCTGCAGCCCGACAACGTTCGCATCGAGTTCCTGACTGCGCAGCTGGGCAAGGAGCGCGAACGCGCGCTGCTGACCCGGGCCCGCGCGGCCGCAGCGAGCGGCGATGTCGGCGCGGCACTGGCTGCGCTCGACGGCGCGACGCCGGGCGACAGCGCTGATCCCGCATTGTCGGAGACCCGTCGGGCGCTGCAGCGGCAGCAGGTCGACGAACGGCTCCGGGAACTGCTCGACGATGCTGCGCTGCGCCTGCAGCGCGGCGCGCTGCTCGAACCTGCGTCCGACAATGCCCGCTTCTTTCTCGAGAGCGCGCGCACGCTTGCGCCGCGTGACGCGCGCCTGAATCGCCTGACGCAGCAGCTGCGCAACCGCCTGCTCGGCGAAGCGCGGCAGAGCGCGACCCGCGGCGACAGCGCCGCAGTCGAACGCTGGCTGCGGGGCGCGCAGGAAGCCGGCGCAGATCCAGCCGAACTGACCGCGATCCGCACCCAGTTCGCGGCCAGCCAGAATGCCGCGCGCGGCAACGACGCGACGCGCCTAGCGGCGCTGATCACCCAGCGCATCGGCGAGGGACGCCTGATCGAGCCCGCGAATGACAGCGCGAAACACTGGCTGACGGAGCTGCAGCGCATCGAACCGGGCAGTGCGGTGACGAGCGGCGCACGCCAGTCACTGCTGCGCACGGTGATCGCGGATGGGCGCGCTGCCGCGGGCCGCGGCGACATCGCGGCGGCAGGCCGACTGCTGACCGAGGCCGAGGCGCTGGGCGCATCGACGACCGAGCTCGGCGGACTCTCCAGCGAGATCACCGCGCTGCGCGAACGGCAACGCGCCGAGACTGCGTTCGTCGGCATCAGCACGCTCAAGCGCACGCGCTTCGTCGAGCCGGACTATCCACGCATTGCCCGCGACGCAGGCATCGAGGGCTGGGTCGACCTGGAGTTCGTCGTGCGTGCAGACGGCAGTGTCGGCGACGTGCGGGTCCTGACTGCGCAGCCGGCCGGCACCTTCGACGCGGCGGCCATTGCGGCACTGTCGCGCTGGCGCTTCGAGCCCGTGTTGCGCGACGGCGGCGCCATCGACCAGCGCGCGCGCATGCGCATGCGCTTCGTGCAATGAGGCGGCCATGATCGAACGCATCACGATCGCCAGCCTGCAGCCTGCCATCGCAACCTGGTTGTCGCAGGTGGTTGGCACCGTGCGCCCGTATGCCGAGATCGGCGTGGTCGACCTCGGCGCGCTGACCCCCGAAGCGATGCCGGCAAGCCGCGAGCACTGCGACGTGCTGCTGCTGCACGCATCGTTCGCCGGTGACCCGGCCAAGGCAGATTGCACAGGCCTCGACTGGCTGCGCCGACTGCGACAGACGCCCGACTGCCCGGTCCTCGTCGTGATCGCCGACGACGGCAACGAACTGACGGCGGTCGCCGCGCTGAAGCAGGGCGCCGAGGACTACCTGCCGCGCAGCGCGGCGGGTCCTGCCCGGCTCGACGGCATGCTGCGCCAGGCGCTCGAAGTCGCCGAACGGCGCGCCGCCTTCGCGCGCCGCGCGCGTCCTCAGGCAGCCACTGAAACCCAGACGGATATCGAGCGCGCGAATGGCATCGTGCCGCGCTATGAGATCCTGCGCGTGATCGGCCGCTCCGAATCTTCCACGGTCTATCTTGCGACCGGACCAGATGGCGAGTCGAACGTCGCGCTCAAGGTCGGCCCCGAGCAGGAACTCGACGACGCCACCGTCAATGAACTGCTCTCGCGCGAGTACCGCGCGATCGCCGCGATCGATCACCCCTGTGTCGTCGACATCTACGACTACGGCATCTACGCCGGTCGCGAGTACCTCGCGATGGAGTACTTTCCGCGCGGCGATCTCGCGGCACGCATCAAGCAGCCGCTATCGGTTGCCGCCAGCGTCGAATACGCGCGCCGCATCGCGGCCGCGCTGCAGGTCGTGCATGAAGCCGGCCTGATCCACCGCGACCTCAAGCCGCAGAACGTCATGCTGCGCGAGAACGACGATATCGTGCTGATCGACTTTGGCCTGTCGAAGGACCTCAACAACACCCAGAACTCGACCCGCACCGGCATGCTGCGCGGCTCGCCTTACTTCATGAGCCCTGAGCAGGCGCAGGGGCTGCCTGTCGACGGCCGCTCCGACCTCTACAGCCTCGGCGTGATGATCTACGAGATGTTGACGGGCCATAAGCCGTTCCACGGCGAGACGGCCATGGACATCCTGCAGGCGCACGTGGCCCAGGACGCGCCGCGACTGCCGGCGGATCTCGCCGGCTTCCAGCCGCTGCTCGATCGGCTGCTCGCGAAGAAGCCGAACGACCGCTATGACACCGCGCGCGACGTCGTCGCGGCGCTGTCGGCACCGATCAGCGCTACGGCTTAGGAGACGCTGCGCGTTCTTTCTCGCGGTCGAAGCGCCGCCCGAGCCACCAGCCGGTGGCCAGCCAGCCACCCGCGAGCGCCGCGCCGCCCAGTGCCGCGCCGGCCGAGCTGAGCATGACCTCCATCACCCGCTGCGCCTGCGCGAACACGAAGTCGGAGACCCTATACACGGGTACATAGATCAGGTTCTTCGCCTTGTACTTGGTCACGCTGTCGAAGCGGCTCATCAGCATCTCGCGGCCCGGACGCACCAGCGCGTACTCGCCCCAGCTACGGATCACCATCGCTACCGCAAGCGCCCAGAAGCTGCCGAGGGCCGCAAGACCGAAGAACCCCACAACCATCACGGCCGGCACGATCGTCAGCAGCGCCGTCACGCCGAGCCGGGTCGCGATCAGCCCCGTCAGGAACAGCTGCGTCAGGATCGTCAGGCCCTGCACGACGTAATCGAACTTGGCGAAAACACTGGTGCGGGCCTCGATGCTCTCGTAGGCCGCTTCCACCTGCTTCAACTGCTCGAAATAGAGAAAGGTATTGACGGCCGACAGCAGCACGACGAACAGCGCGATCATCAGCAGGTAGCGCGAGCGGGCCACGAGCGCGAAGCCCTCGAAGGGGTTGCCGCCCAGACCCTCGTTCAGTTGCGGGGCCGGGCTGCCTTCATCCCGCTCCGCGATCCGGCGCGCCGCGCCGATCAGCGCGAGCTGCGCGAAAATCGCCACGATGAACATGCCCGCGCCGACCAGCAGCACGCCCGCGTTGCCGATGCTCCCGACGGTCAGATCCGTGACGATGGGGCCGAGAAATCCGCCGGCCGTGCCGCCGGCTGCGATCAGGCCAAACAGCCGCTTCGACTGCGACGACGAGAAAATCTCGAGCAGAAAACTCCAGAACACCGACACCAGCATCAGGTTCAGCACGCTGATCCAGACGTAGAACGCCGCGCCCGCGGCGCGGATGCCGTCTTCGCTGCGGAACTCGAACGAGAAGAACACGAGACCGGCCGCCACCGCGAGATAGGTCGCGGGCAACAACAGGCTGCGCCGCACCCTGGAGACCAGCCACGCGTAGAAGGGCACGATCGCGATCGCGAACAGCGCCGTAAATCCCCAGAGGGTCCGCACTGCATCTCGCCCGATGACGGTGCCGACCGTCTCGCGCACCGGCCGCACGGCGAAGTAGCCCCCGAGCACACAGAACAGCAGCAGGAAGGCAGCGACCACCGCCGCGAGCTCCTGCGGGCGCACGCTGAGCGGCTCGCGTTCGGTCGCTTCGCTCACATGGGTGCGTCGTGGGGATGATCATGTGCCAGCGCCGGCAGCGACGCCATGTCGATACGCATGCCGGGTTGCGCGAGTGTCGCGGCGACGCCGCGTTCGCGAAAGCGCGCCGCAAGACCGGCCGCGGCCTCGGGTTCGCCGTGCACGAGCCAGACGGGCGGCGGCGGCTCGAAGCCCCCATACCAGCGCAGCAGGTCTTCCTGGTCGCCGTGCGCCGAGAGTCCGCCCAGCGTGTGCACCTGCGCTGCGAGCCGCAGCGTTTCACCATAGATCCGGATTGTCGGCAGACGATCGACGATCGCGCGGCCCAGCGTGCCGGGCGCCTGGAAGCCGGTGATGACGACGTGGCACTCCGGGCGTTCCACGTTGTGCTTAAGGTGATGCAGCACGCGACCGCCGTTGCACATGCCGCTGCCGGCGATGATCAGCGCGCCGCTGCGGATCCGGTTGATGCGCTGCGACTCCTCGCCGGTGCGCGACAGCGTCAGGTTCGGCAGCGGCGGCATGTCCGCGAACGACGCGCGCAGATGCCGGGCTTCGGCGTCATAGCGATCCGCATGCTTCCAGTACACCCGGCTCGCCTCGATCGCCATCGGGCTGTCGAGGAACACCTGCCAGCGGTCGACTTTCCAGCTTTCGCGGTTCGCACCGAGCAGGTACAGCACTTCCTGGCTGCGGCCGATCGCGAACGCCGGGATGATGATGTTGCCGCCATCGCGCCAGGCAGCGTCGAGGATTTCGCCGAACTCAAGCTCGGTCGCCTTGCGATCACGGTGCCGGCGGCCGCCGTAGGTGGACTCCATCAGCACGAGATCCGCCGTGTCGAACCGATGCGGATCCTGCAGGATCGGCGAGTCGTACTGGCCCAGATCGCCGCTGAAGACGAGTTTGCGCCGCAGTTCGCCCTCGGCCAGCCACAGCTCGATGCTCGACGATCCCATGATGTGGCCCGCATCGCGCACCCGCACCTGCACGCCCGGCAGCAGCGGTCGCACCATGTCGTAGGGCAGCCGCTTGACCAGCGTCAGCGTGCGTTCGACATCGTCGAGGTCATACAGCGGCCGCGCCTGTGGCTCATCCGGGCCACGCCGACGATTGGTGCGCTCGGCATCGCGGATGCCGAGATGCGCGGAGTCACGCAGCAGGATGGGCAGCAGGTCCGCGCAGGCATCATTCGTGTAGATCGGGCCGCGGTAACCGCGCTTGACCAGCAGCGGCAGCCGGCCGCAATGGTCGATATGCGTGTGACTCAGGATCACGGCGTCGATGGCCTGGGCCTGGAACGGAAACGGCTCCCGGTTGCGTTCCGGGGCGTCGCGCCCGCCCTGCACCATGCCGCAGTCGAGCAGTAGCTGCCGGCCGCCGACGTGCACCACGTGACACGAACCCGTCACCTCGCCGGCGGCGCCGAAAAACTCTATTTCCATGTAGTATCCGCCGCCTACCCTGTCGACCTGCTGCGACTCTAGCCTATACGAGGACTCGGCCGTGATTTCCCTGAACGTCAATGGTATCCGCCGCGAAGTCGACGCCGATCCAGACATGCCCCTGCTGTGGGCCCTGCGCGATCTGCTGAAGCTCACCGGCACGAAGTA
This sequence comes from Steroidobacteraceae bacterium, assembly GCA_044340335.1. Taxonomy (GTDB): domain Bacteria; phylum Pseudomonadota; class Gammaproteobacteria; order Steroidobacterales; family Steroidobacteraceae; genus UBA964. The sequence goes on along the minus strand of JBIITU010000001.1, from coordinate 24,182 downwards.
CGGTTGTGGCGCCGCGCTGTGCGGCGCCTGCACGGTGCATCTCGATGGCCAGCCGGTGCGTGCCTGCGTGACGCCGCTGGCCGCCGTCGGCACGGCTGGCGTGACCACGATCGAAGGCCTGGCGAGCGACGCGAGCCACCCGGTGCAGCGCGCCTGGATCGAACTCGACGTCGTCCAGTGCGGCTACTGCCAGTCCGGGCAGGTGATGGCGGCCGCCGCGCTGCTCGACACCAACCCCAACCCCAGCGATGCCGACATCGACGCGGCGCTCGACGGCAACCTGTGCCGCTGCGGCACGTATCCGCGGATTCGCGCCGCCGTAAAGCGCGCCGCTGAACTCGCGCGCGGCGAGGATTGACCATGGCGCGCGATGAACTGGATGCCAGCACCAGCCGCCGGCAGTTCCTGATCGGCATCGGCGTCGTGGCCGCGGGCACGGCCGCGGGCATCAAGCTCGTGCCGCAACTGCTGCGCGAATCCGCCCCCCCGGTCGACTTCAAGCCGCACGCCTTCGTGCGCATCGCGAGCGACGACGTCGTCACGATCATCATCGGCAAGTCGGAGATGGGCCAGGGCATCTACACCGGCCTGCCGATGATCGTCGCCGAAGAACTCGACCTCGATCCGCAGCGCGTGCGCGTCGAAACCGCCGGCGTCGATCCGGCGTTCAATCATCCGTTCATGAAGATGCAGTTCACGGGCGGCAGCAACAGCACCACCAGCACCTTCGACGCACTGCGCGAAGCAGGTGCGATGGCGCGGGCCATGCTGCTTTCGGCGGCCGCGCAGGACTGGGGCGTCGATGTCGCCACGCTGCGCACCGACGACGGCGTGGTCACCGACGGGCAGCGCCGCGCGAGCTACGGCTCGCTCGCGGCGATTGCGGCGACACTGCCCGCGCCTGCCAAGGTCGAGATGAAGGCGCGCGAGCAGTATCGCTGGATCGGCAAACCGCAGCGCCGGCTCGACAGCGTCGCGAAGGTCACGGGTCGCGCGCAGTTCGGACTCGACGTCGACCTGCCCGACATGCTGACGGCCATGGTCGCGCGCGCGCCAGTGTTCGGCGGCCAGATCCGCAGCTTCGATGCCACCGCAGCGCTGGCCGTGCCTGGCGTCGTCGAGGTCAAGCAGATCCCCAGCGGCGTCGCCGTCATCGCGCGCCACACCTGGGCCGCGAAGCAGGGTCGCGACGCACTGAAGATCGAGTGGGATCCGGGCGCAGGCGCCAGCCTGTCCACCGAGGCCCAGCGCGCCGAGTGGCGCGCGCTGGCGCAGCGGCCAGGCATCGTCGCCAAGGAACAGGGCGATGCGGCGGGCGCGCTGCGCGGCGCGGCGCGGCGCTTCGACGTCGAGTACGAGCTGCCCTACCTCGCGCATGCCTGCATGGAGCCGCTGAATTGCGTCGCGCACGTCACCGACGGGCGCTGCGAGATCTGGGTCGGCACGCAGAACCAGTCGCAGGACGTCATGTTCGTCGCGCGGGCGCTCGGCATCGAAGAGTCGGCGATCACGCTGCACACGCAATTCCTCGGCGGCGGTTTCGGTCGGCGCGCGAGCACGCATTCGGATTTCACCGTCGAGGCCGTGCACGTCGCCAACGGTGTCGGCAAGCCGGTCAAGACGGTCTGGACGCGCGAAGACGACATGCGCGGCGGCTACTACCGTCCGCACAGCATCAATCGCGTGCGCGGTGGCGTCGATGCGGCCGGCCGGCCAGTCGCGTACCTGCACACCTCCATCGGCAAACCCGTGCTGGCGCAGTCGATCTTCGCCGCCGGCATCATGCGCAACGGCTTCGATCCGACCAGCGTCGAGGGCTCGGCCGACATGCCGTACGCCATCGACAACCTGCGCGTCGAAGTGCACCAGACGAACGAAGTCGTGCCGATCCTCTGGTGGCGTTCGGTCGGCCACTCGATCAACGGCTTCGTCGCCAACTCTGCGATCGACGAACTGGCGGCCCTCGGCGGGCGCGATCCGGCCGAGCTGCGCCGCGAGCTGCTCGCCGGCAAACCGCGCCACCTTGCCGTGCTCGACAAGGCCGTCAGCGAATCGAAGTATGGCCAGCCGCTGGCGCCGGGCCGCTTCCACGGTGTCGCGCTGCACGAGAGCTTCGGCAGCATCGTCGCGCAGGTCGCGGAAGTGTCGGTCGAGGGCAGCGCCGTGCGCGTGCACCGCGTGACCTGCGCGGTCGACTGCGGGCTCGCGATCAATCCCGACCAGGTCGTCGCGCAGATGCAGAGCGGCATCGTCTACGGCCTGACGGCGGCGCTGTACGGCGAGATCACCATCACCGCGGGCGAGCCACAGCAGTCCAACTTCGACACCTATCCGATGCTGCGCCTGTCCGAGTGCCCTGCCATCGACGTGCATATCGTCAACAGCGATGGCCCGCTGGGCGGCATCGGCGAACCGGGCACGCCGCCGATCGCAGCGGCCGTCTGCGGCGCGATCTACGCCGCCACCGGTCGCCGCATCCGCCGGTTGCCGATCAGCGCTGCGTTGACGTGAGGTAGTCGATCGCGACGTTCGCCATGGCGCGCGCCGCGACTGCGATCCCCGCCTCGTCGATGTAGAACAGCGGCGAGTGGTTCGCCGGCGCGAGCAACGGGTTCTGGTCCGCCGGCGTGATGCCGACGAAGAAGAACAGGCTCGGCACCTGCTGCGCGTAGAACGCGAAGTCCTCGGAGCTCGTCAGCAACGGCAGCGGCCTGACGTTCGCGTCGCCCACCGTGCGCCGCAGCGATGGCAGCATCCGCGCCGTCAGCTCGGGATTGTTGTAGACCACGGGATTGCTGCCCGGATCGACGGCGAACTCCGCCGTCGCGCCGTTCGCCGCGGCGATGCTCTGCGCCATGCGCTGCATCCGCTCGACGATGTCGGCGCGCTGCTGCGGATCGAACGTCCGGATCGTGCCGATCATCTCGACTTCGTCCGGCACGATGTTGTTGCGGATGCCGCCCTTGATCGCGCCCACGGTCACCACGGCAGGATTCGCCGTGATGTCGACCTGGCGGCTGACGATGGTCTGCAGTGCGTTGACGATCTGCGCGGCGGTGACGATCGGGTCGACCCCTTCCCACGGCCGTGCCCCATGGGTCTGCCGGCCGCGCACGACCATGCGCCACGAGTCGGACCCGGCCATGATCGGCCCGCCGCGATAGCCGATCTGGTTCACCCGCAAGGTCGAACGCACGTGCAGGCCGAACGCAACCTCGGGGCGGTGCCTGGCGAAGAGGCCTTCCTTGAGCATGAGTTCCGCGCCGCCCTCCTCGCCCGCGGGCGCACCCTCCTCGGCAGGCTGGAAGATGAGCAGCACCTTGCCCGGCAACTGCGCGCGCACGGCGACCAGCGCTTCGGCAACTCCCATCAGCACCGCGGTGTGCGCATCGTGGCCACAGGCATGCATGACGCCGACGGTTTCGCCGCGGTAGGTGGTCGTGACCCGCGAGCGGAACGGCACGTCGGTCCTTTCGGTGACCGGCAGGGCATCCATGTCGGCGCGCAAAGCGATCGTCGGCCCGGGCAGGCCGCCTTCGAGCAGCGCGACGACCCCGGTCTTCGCGATGCCCGTCTCCACCGGCAAGCCGAGCCGACGCAGGTGGTCCGCAACCACTTTGGACGTGCGGAACTCGCGGTTCGACAGCTCCGGGTTCTGATGCAGGTCGCGCCGCCACTCGATGATGCGCGGCTGCAGGTCTTCGATGCGGCGCGCGAGCTCGCCCGCGACGGCTGGCGCTGCCATGGTCGTGGCCGCGCAAGTCGACGCATCGCCGAGAGAGATGAAGCGCGTGACTCGCAGGAACTCGCGCTGCGGCATTCCGGGCTCGGGCTCGCGCAGTTCCACCACCGCCTCGAACTCTGCGAGGCGCCGCGCGTCGAGGCCGGGACTTGCAGCAAGCCAGGCGCGCTCCAGCGCCAGGTGCTCACCCTCGATCAGGATCGGGTAGCGCTTGCCGCCGTCGCAGGTTTCGATCGCAGCGGCGTCCGCGAAGTAGCGATACAGCCCGCGGAACCGCTGCGGCGCCTCGACCTCGTCAGCCGCTGACGCGGCGGGTTTCGCAGCAGGGAGCGCGCGCGGCACGCAGCCTGCTGCCAGCAGGGCTGCCAGCAGCGTCGCGACGAGCGCGCCTGGATGTAGGTTCGATGCGTGCACCAGCGACTCTCCCACGCCCGCGCTCAGCGCGCGCGCAAATCCTGCACCACGGTGCCATGGCGCGCGATATCCGCCTCATGCGCCTGTTCGCGCCAGGTCTCGCGCAGCGCCGCAGCGCTCCAGTCGCGCATCGACGGCAGCTCGCGCAGCTGCGCCGCATAATCGAGCGCGGGCTTGCTGAGTTCGAGCGAGTAGGTCTGGATGCGATAAGCCACCGGCGCGAAGAACGCGTCCACCGCAGTGAACGCCGCACCCGCAAGGAAAGGCCCGCCGAAGCGGCGCAGGCCCTCGCCCCACAGCTCGTCGAGGCGATCGAGGTCGCGCTGCAATTCCGCCGGCACTTCGTGCAGGCGCACGCGCTGCCCGACCGTCATCGAGCAGCGGTCGCGCAGCACGCCGAAGCCGGCATGCATTTCGGCCGCCGCGCAACGCGCCCAGGCGCGCGCCACCGCGTCGACCGGCCACACGCCGGGATGCCGCTCGGCCAGGTACTCCGCGATCGCGAGCGAATCCCACACCGCGAGCGCGCCATCGCGCAGGCAAGGCACTTTGCCGGTCGGCGAGAACGCGCGGAACGCTTCGTAGTTGCCGGAATCCGAGAACGGCATGATCTTCTCGACGAAGCCGATGTCGCGCTCGCGCATCAGCACCCAGGGCCGCAGCGACCACGACGAGTAATTCTTGTTGGCGATATACAGTTCGTACATGTCAGCCCCTCCTTGCACGGCTCGCATCATCGCCGCGCACGCGCCGGGCGTCGAGTCCGGCTGGGCGCGGCACGCGGGCACGACATCACGCCGTCATCAACGACTCCTACAGTGCCGCCCCAGACCGCTGCAGAAAGGCATCCGCACATGGACGATGGCAGCTCACCGGGCCTCCAGCACCTGCGCCGCCAGTGGCGCGACGCAACACGCGAGTGGCTCGCGGCTCGCAACGAGATGGCGCGTCTGCAGGATGCGACGCTGGTGGACCTGCGCGCTGCGATCGCCGCCGCGCGGCGCCTCGAGCAGGCGGAGCGGCGCCGCGATACCGTCAATCGGCAGGTCGAGGCGGCGCTGGAAGCCCTCGCGCAGGCCGGCGGCTCGAGCGGCTGACGCCCAGCCCGCAGGCCGGGTATCCTGTTCCCCCAGTTCGGACAGGATGCCTCCATGCCAGCCCACCCACAGCGACGGAACAGCGCACTGCTGCTGGGTGCAGCGCTCTGCGCCCTGTTCGCAGCCGATGCGTTCGCGGATCCGCCGCCCTGGGCGCCCGCGCATGGGCGCCGGGCGAAGGACGGCGCCGCGTATGCCGGCTACTCCGGGCGAGAGTGGCAGCGCGACTATGGCGTGCTCAGCGGGCGCTGCAACACCGAGGAAGCGCTGACCGCGCTCGGCGCCGTGGCGGGCGGCGTGATCGGCAACCGCACGGCACGCCCGGAGAACCGCACGATCGCGACCGTCGCGGGTGCCATCATCGGCGGCGTGATCGGCAACCGGATCGGCGATGCGATCGACGACCGCGATCGCGCCTGCATGGGGCACTCGCTGGAGCTCGTCGGCAGCGGCGGCTACGTCGAGTGGCAGAATCCGCAGAGCGGCTTCGTCTATGGCCTGCGACCGCTGCGCGACATCGACCGACGCTGCCGGGAATTCGAACTTCAGGCCCGCGGCCGCAACGGCAAGCCCCGCAAGGAGAAACTGCGCGGCTGCCGCGACGACGCCGGTGTATGGAGCATCGTGGCGCGCCGCTGAGACCGCATGCTGACGTTTGAAATCCTGATCATCGCAGGCCTGATCCTGCTGAACGGCTTCTTCGCCATGGCCGAAATGGCGCTCGTTTCAGCCAAGCGGGCGCGGTTGCAATCGCGCGCAGCGCGAGGCAGTCGCGGCGCGCGCATGGCGCTGGCGCTGCTCGAGGATCCGAGCGGGCTGCTGTCCGCCGTGCAGGTTGGCATCACGCTGATCGGCATTTTCACCGGCGTCTACAGTGGCGCCGCACTCGCCGAACCTCTGGTCGAATGGGTCCGCACCTTGCCGGTCGACGTGCCGTATGACCGGGAAATCGCCTTCACGCTGGTCGTGCTGATCGTCACCTATGGATCGCTGGTGTTCGGCGAGCTGGTGCCGAAGCGCGTCGCGCTGACGCACGCCGAGACGATCGCGATCTTCGTCGCGCCCATCATGCGGGTGTTCGCGCGCGCGCTGTCGCCACTCGTGTGGCTGCTGCGGTTCTCGACCGAGGCCATCGTGCGGCTCCTGCCGGTGACGGCCGCGCCCGCCGCTTCCGTGACCGAAGACGAGCTGCGCGCGCTGCTCACGGAAGGCACGAAGTCGGGCGTGTTCCATGCCAAGGAACGCCGCCTGATCGAAGGTGCGCTCGCGCTGGCCGATCGCAGCGTCACGGCGATCATGGTGCCGCGGCAGGACGTGATCTGGCTGGATCTGGACGAGCCGCTCGAGGCGCTGTGGCGGCAGGCCAGCGACAGCGGCCATGCGCGCTTTCTGGTCGCGCGCGGCGACCTCGAGTCGCTCGCCGGCATGATCACGCTGGCGCGGCTCAGCGAGGCATTGCGCCGCGGCCAGCTCGACGAAGCCGCGGATATCGAACCGCCGCTGCACGTGCCCGACAGCCTGACCGTGCTGCAGCTGCTGGACCAGTTCCAGAATTCACCCGTGCATCTTGCGGTCGTGACCGACGAGTACGGCGCGATCGAAGGCGTGGTCACGCCCGCCGACATCCTGCGGATGATCGCCGGCGAGTGGCCCGACGTCGGCAGTCGCGAGCGGGCGGAACTGCAGCGGCGCGAGGACGGCTCATGGCTCGTCGATGGCCACCTTGCCATCGACGACCTGCAGCGCGAGCTCGAGCGCCACGACATGACCCACCCATCGGACTACCACACGGTGGCAGGCTTCGCGCTCGCCAAGCTCGGGCGCGTGCCGCGCGCCGGCGACACCTTCACGTGGCGCGACCTGCGCGTCGAAATCATCGACATGGACGGCACGCGCATCGACAAGCTCCTGGTTGCGGTCGTTCCCGCCCGCGCGTCAGCGGGCGGCGACAATGCCAGCGAGCTCGACGGCGGTTGACGGGTCGGCCGACTGCACGCCAAGCGCCAGCAGGCCCTCGTGCCGCTGCGCCTCGATCACGAGCGCACGCGCGGTCGGCGCCGCAGCGCTCTCGGGCGCGAACGACACGACGCAGCCGCTCAGCAGCGTTGCGGCGAGCAGAACCAGGGTCGTGCGGATCAACATGGCGGGCGCTCCGTTCAGTGTCGTTGCAGACCGGAACGCGGCAGCGCGCGGACGGTTGATCGGCTCAGCGCATTTCGTGACCGGGCGCACGCGCGCCGGGCGATATGACAAGCGCCGCGCGACGGCGCAGCAGCAGCTCGCGCTCCGTGGCCGAGCGCGCAGCGGCGATCGCCGCGTCGCAGGCCGCCAGCGCGGCGTCGGCGTGGCCCAAACGTCCCAGCAACTCGGCGCGGGCCGCCTGCAGGAACGGCGCCGCCGTCCCGCGGGGCGCAGCGCCCGCCTCCGACAGCATCAGGTCGAGCAGCTCAAGCCCCGCTGCCGCACCATGCACTTCGGCGGTGGCGATCGCATGGCCGAGCCGCACCGGCGGCGATGGGTCGATGCGACACAGCGTTTCATACCAGTGCAGGATGCGCGCCCAGCGGGTCGCATCGAGCGCGGGCGCGGTCGCATGCTCGGCGGCGATCGCCGCCTGCAGATGCAGGCTCGACAGCTCGCCCGCGCGTTGCGCCCGCTCCAGGTAGCGGTGCGCGAGCGCGATCCGTCCCTTGTCCCACTGCGACCTGTCCTGCTCAGCCAGCAGCAGCGGTCGTCCGTCGGCGGGCAACCGCGTCGCGAGTCGCGCCGACTGCAGCAGCATCAACGCCACCAGCGCGTCGGCTTCGCCGTCGCCGAGCAGCGGATGCTCGGCCAGCCCACGCGCAAGGCGCAACGCTTCCTCGCACAGGTCGGCACGCAGGTAGTGCACGCCTGCAGCGCTCTGGTAACCCTCGCCGAACAGCAGATAGAGCGCCGTCAGCACCGCGCGGCGTCGCGCCAGCAGTGCCGCAGGCGCGGGCAGGTCCAGCGACACGCCGGCCGCGAGCAACGCGCGCCGCGCGCGCGCCAGGCGCTGCGCCAGCGCGCTCTCGGTCGTGAACAACGCCGCGGCGAGCTCGCGCAGCCCGAGCGGGCCCATGCTGTGCAGTGCCAGCGCGAGCTGCGACTCGAGCGGCAGGCTCGGGTGGCACAACGCGAACAGCAGGCGCAGCTCGTCGTCGCCGAGTTCCGCAGCGAACTGCACGCCATCCGCTGCAGCGTCATCCGGCAGCGCAGCGATGACTTCGAGCGCCGCGTCGCCATCGAGCAGCGGTGCAGCACGGCGCAGCTGGTCGATCAGCAGACGCGACGCGGCGCGATACAGCCAGCCAGCGGGATTGGCCGGGATGCCGTCGAAGGGCCAGCGCCGCAGCGCCGCGATCATCGCGCCCTGCACGGCGTCTTCCGCATCAGCGAGGCGTCCGAGGCCGTAGCGCCGCGTCAGCAACGCGACCAGCCGGCCGCGCTCGCGGCGAAACACCGCCTCGAGCGCGCCGGGCGCCGCTGCTTCAGCCGACGGACTCGATCGCACGCACTTCGATCCAGTTGTCACCGGTGAGATGCGGGCAGTCGTGCGCGAGCAGTTCGGCGGCTGCGAGCGACTGCGCCTCGACGATGAAGAAGCCGCCGATCACGTCCTTGGCCTCGGTGTACGGACCGTCGACCGCCAGCACGCCGGCAGCCGTGCGCCGCAGCTGGCGACCACCGTCGTCGGCAAGCTTCTCGCCACCGGCAAGCTGGCCGCGCGCCGCGAGGCCCTCGGCCCAGGCCGCGTAGCGCTCGATGATCTGGCCCATCTCGGCGGCGCTCATGCCGACGTACTGGGCCGGGTTCTCATGCAGCAGGAACAGGAACTTCGCCATGTCTTTCTCCGTTGGGAACTTGCGTGGCGACACTGCGTCGCCTGCTGACATGACGGCCGAGCCAGCCCCGGCATGACGCGTCGCGCGGATTTCTTTTCAGCGCGCCGCCTGCACCAGCTCGTAGACCGTCAGCATGCCTTCGCGCTCGCCCACCGCGACATGGCGGTTGTCGGGCGCCCAGCGAATGGCAGACACCTCGGCATCGGCCAGATGGGCATCCAGCGCCTGCTCGGCCTTGCCGGGCAGCCACAGCGACACGCGCCAGTCGCGGCCGCCGGACACCAGGTAAGGCCCGGCCGGCTGGAACGCGAGCGCCTCGACCCGATCGGTGTGGCCGCGCAACTGCAGCGGCTTCGAGCCCTCCGGACCCTTGCCGCCGAAATCCCAGATCACGATGGACTCGCCCGCACCGGTCGCGAGCCAGCGGCCGTTGTGGCTCCAGATCGCCTGCGTGACGCGGCCTGGATAGCCGCGCATCTGCGAATCGCGGTTGTTCGCGAGATACCAGAAGTGCACGGAACCATCCTGCATGCCCGAGGCGACAGCCTTGCCGGTCGGACTGAACGCGACTGTCAGCGCAGCGCCCTCCCACTTCAGCAGCCGGCGCGTGGGCTGCGGTCCATCGACCCGATGCAGCACGAGACCGCCATTGACCGCCGCCGCCAGGTCGCGCCCCGGCTTGTCCCAAGCGAGCGCGGCGATGGTCGACGGCGCCGCCGGCAACTCGTGCAGCTTGTCACCCGCGGCGCTCCACAGCGTGACGACGCGACCCGCGGATGACGCAAGGCGCGCGCCGTCGGGCGCGAAGGCGAGATGCTCCGTGGCTGCCATTGCAGGTCGCCAGCGGCGCAACTGCGCGCCGTCCGTGCCGCTCCACAGCACGATGGCGCCGTCCTGGCCGCTGGTGGCGAAGCGATCGCCACCTTGGCCGGCCGCGCGCGGCTGCCACGACACCGCCAGCGCACCCATCATGTGCTCGCCGAGTGTGCGTGCGGTCATGGATTCGCCCTCGAACTGCGCGAGCGCGACGCGGCCCTCGCCGCCCGCTACTGCGAGTGCGCTCGAATCGGGTGACCACGCGAAGTCGACGATGTAGTCGTCGAGCTTCACGCGCGCGCGGGGTTCGAGAAACGCGGACTGCATGCGGCTCAGGCGAGGCAGGAGTGAAAGCCGGCCTCGAGCTCCTGTCGATCGAGCTTGCGACCGATGAACACCAGGCTGTTCTGTCGCGGCGCCCCGGCCCAGGGGCGCTCGAGCTGGCCGTCGAACATCATGTGCACGCCGTGGAACACGTAGCGACGCTCTTCGCCGCGCAGGTTCAGCACGCCCTTCATGCGGAAGATGTCTGCGCCGCGGCTCTGCAGCAGGTACGACAGCCAGTCATTGACCTTCTTCGGATCGAGCTGCCGCGGGTCGCTGATGCCGATCGAGGAAATCTCGTCATCATGATGATGCGACGCGAACGCGCGTTGCGCGACGGGCTGCAGCCCATCGATGCGCAGGTTGAACTCGGCCGGCGCGTGTTCGCAGAACAGCGCGTAGATGCCCGGCTGATCGACCCGCAGCTCGAAGTGGCTGCCGTCGTGACCGACGTCGATGCGCGCGAGGCCGGCCCCGGCGCGGACTTCGCCGCCACAGTCGACGCTGACGCCATCCTCGGCGAAAGCGCGCACGGCCGGTTCGATCTGCGCGGCCAGCGCTTCCGCCGTGGTTCCCGTCGCCGGCAGCAGCACGATGCCGAGGCCGCCGCCGTGCTCATGCGCATGGCCGGCGTGCGCGTCCCCGGCATGCTCGTGCTCGTAATGGTCGTGGTGGTCGTGGCCGCAGTGCTCGCCGTGCTCGTGTGCGTGATGCTCGTGGTGCGCGTGCGCCTCCGCACCCGTGCGCAGCACATGGCGCCCCGCCGCGAGCTCGTACAGACCGCCCCACTCGAACGGATACTGCGGCTCGAGGAAAGCGCCATCGACCGACAGCGCGCGCTCGAGGTCGAAGGCGCCGACGTTCAGCACTTTCTCGATCGGCACGTCGCAGTTGCGGGTGCGGAAGATCTTCGCGGTGCCATTGATCGCGCGCAGGCGGCGCTCGATGCGCTCGAGGTCGGATGCCGCGACGAGATCGGTCTTGTTCAGCAGGATGACATCGGCGAAAGCCGCCTGCTCCTTGGGTTCCGTCATCTCCTCGAGATGCTGCTCGACATGCTTGGCATCGATGACGGTGACGATCGCGTCCAGCACGAACTGGTTCTTGAAGTCGTCATCGAGGAAGAAGGTCTGCGCGACCGGGCCGGGGTCGGCCATGCCCGTCGTCTCGATCATCACGTAGTCGAAGCGATCGCGCCGCTTCAGCAGCTGTCCGAGGATGCGCAGCAGGTCGCCGCGCACCGTGCAGCAGATGCAGCCGTTGTTGGTCTCGAACAGCTCCTCTTCGGCGCCGATGACGAGCTGATGGTCGACGCCGACCTCGCCGAACTCGTTCTCGATCACGGCGATTCGCTTGCCGTGGTTCTCGGACAGAATGCGGTTCAGCAAGGTGGTCTTGCCCGAACCCAGAAAGCCCGTCAGTACGGTGACGGGAACCCGATCCCTGAATGCCATAGGGATGTGATTCTAGTGGCGTGCGATGCAAATATCTTGGCCAGCTGCGGGACCCGTCCGGCGCGAGGTTGCGCGTGACTGCCCTGCGGCATACCTTAGCGCCGATGGCACGCCGTCACGATCATGCCGCCTGCGTCAGCCGCGCCGTTGCAACGGCCGAGGAGATCTGCGCAGCGCGAGGCCTCAAGCTCACGCCGGTGCGGCAACGCGTGTTGGAGATCGTCTGGCGCTCGCATGAGCCGATCGGCGCTTATGACATCCTCGCGGAGCTCGCCAAGGAGCGCGACAAGGCCGCGCCGCCCACCGTGTACCGGGCGCTCGAGTTCCTGATCGAGGCCGGCCTCGTGCACCGCATCGACTCGCTGAACGCCTTCGTCGGCTGCGATGCCCCGCGCCGCGAGCACGTCGGCCAGTTCCTGGTCTGCCGCACCTGCCACAAGGTCGTCGAGATCGACGATCCGGCGCTGCAGCGCGCGCTCGCCGACCGCTGTCGCGCCGCCGGCTTCCACGTCGAGCCCTCGCCGCTCGAGATCAAAGGCCTCTGCAACACTTGCGCGCAGTCCAGCGCGACCGGGAGTCAACCATCATGAGCATCCGCACGTCCACGCCGATCGCACGCCTGCTGCTCGCCGCCTGTATCGCCTTGTGCGCGGCCCAGGCCGGCGCCCAGATGGGCCCGCCGCCGCCCAAGAGCGAAGTGGCGAAGCGCATCGAGGCCGCCATGGCCAGCGACATCCGCACGCCGGAAGAGCGCGCCCGCGATGCGCGTGAGCGCAAGCCGGTGCAGACGCTGGAGTTCTTCGGCCTGCAGCCGAACATGCGCGTGCTTGAGCTGTTCCCGGCCGGCGGCTGGTACACGAAGATCCTGGCGCCGGTGCTCGCCGACGAAGGCAAGCTTTACCTCGCGATCGGTGCCGACCGCCTTGCGCCGCGACTCAAGGAATGGAAGCTCGACAAGGTCGAGGTTGCGCCCGCCAAGGCCACGCCGCAGCCGTCCGGGCAGATGGGCGTGTTCAAGATGGACAGTGTCGACCTCGGCGTGAAGGACCTCGACATGGTCCTGACGTTCCGCAACGTGCACAACCTGACACCGGAGACGCGCGCGCAGCTGAACAAGGCCGTATTTGCCGCGCTGAAGCCGGGCGGCGTCTATGGCGTCGTCGACCACACGCGCCGTCACAACGAACCGACCACCGTGGAGAACTGGCGCCGCATCGATCCGGTGCTCGTCATCAAGGAAGCGCTCGACGCCGGCTTCGTGCTCGATGCCACCAGCGACCTCCACTACCGCCCCGACGACGAACTGCGCTTCGACACGGCGCGGCCCTCGATCGCCAACTACAGCGACCGGTTCACGCTGCGCTTCCGCAAACCGGCCAGATAGGCGCCACGGCAGGGCCGGCGCAACGGGGGCCCCGCCGGCGCAAAACGTGAGGCAGGTTGCCCCTGCCCGGGCGATCTGGCGTAATGTCTGCGACATGAGCGCCTCCGGCATCCTGCCCCGTTCCCGACGTTCGCTGCTGCGGCACTGGCTGCTGCTGTGCGTCGTCGCGATCCTGGGTCAGGCGAGCGCGCCCGCGCTGGCGTGGTGCCTGCACGACGCCGGCCACGGCGCGCATCTCGAATCGGCACTGACTGACTGCAGCGATCACGACCATCCCGCGCCGGTCGAGCACACGCAGCCCTGCCATGATTCGACCGGACCCTGCGATCACCTGATGCTCGATGCGCAGACGCCGGGCACCACGACGGCCTCACCGGCAGTTCTCGATACCCAGCTGCTGTTCCACGGCGGCCTGCGATTGTCCCTGGATCAATGGCTGGTGCCGTCTGCCGGACCCACCGCCAGCGCATTCCTGCGTCCGCCCGCTGCAGTCGATGCACGCGGCCTCGAACGCCTCGTCGGCCAGACGACCCACCTGCTGATCTAGCACGCCTCGCTGCGATTCCGGGCCCGTCCGCGGGCCGCGTGTTCGTTTCGCTGTCGAGGTGTTGCCGATGTCCGTCCTGATCCGTGTCGCGTTGTTCGCGCTGTGCATCGCACAGTCCCTGCCCGTGCTCGCCCATGAGGGCCACGACCACGCCGAAGAGGCGCAGCCCACGCCGGCAGCCGCCGCGGGCGGCGGCGCGCGACGCGTGGCCGTCATGAGTTCCGAGCTGTACGAAGCGGTCATAGAACCGCACGGCGATCACTTCGCGATCTGGCTCGACCGCTACGACACCAACGAGCCGGTCACGGGCGCGAAGATCGAAGTGACGCTCGATGAACTCGCGCCGCTGCAGGCGCGCGAAGCAGAACCGGGCGTTTATGACGTCGACCTGCCCGAAGGCTTCGACACCGCGGCTGCCGTCAACTTCCAGCTCGTGATCGCCGCCGGACCCGGCGATGACCTGCTCGGCGGCACGCTCGATGCGGCGACCGATGCAGAACATGCGCACTCGCACTGGTATGCGGGCACGCGCGGACTGCTGCTCGCCGGCGGCGTCGCGATCGTGCTGGCGCTGCTCGCGGCGCTCGCGCTGCGCGCGCGCCGTGGCCGTGGCACCGCGCTCGCGAGTGCCGCGCCACTGATGCTGACGCTGGGCATCGCCGCCATCGTGCTCGTCGGCGGCAGCGCGCGCGTCGCGCTCGCGCACGAAGGCCATGATCATGGCGAAGAAGAAGCTGCCGCACCGGTGATGGCCGGGACCACCGGCCAGCGCCCGATGCGCGCCCCGGACGGCAGCGTCTACCTGCCGAAGCCGACCCAGCACATCCTCGCCGTGCGCACGCTGGTCGCGACTGAGGGTCCGGCGCCGATCTCCATCAAGCTGATCGGCGAAATCAGCGGTGACCCGCGCGCCAGCGCGTCGCTGCAGACCCTGCAGGGCGGCCGCGTCGCCGCGGGCCCGCGTGGCTGGCCGGAACTCGGCGCGCGCGTGCAACGCGGCCAGCCGCTGCTGGCCCTGACCCCGAGCGGCTCGGCGTCGGAGCGCGCCGGCGCGTCCGCCGAGACGGCGCGCGCGGAGGCGGAACTGACGCAGGCGCGACTCGAACTCGAGCGCCTCGAGGGGCTCACAGGCATCGTCGCGCGCGCCGAAGTCGAAGCCGCCCGCGCGCGCGTGACGAGCCTGACCGCGCAGCGCGCGGCCTGGCGCGGCACGGCCGGCAGTGGCGGCGAACTGATCATCGCGCCGATCAGCGGCGTGATCGCGGCACTCAATGTGCGCCCAGGTGAAGTCGTGCAGTCCGGCGTCGATCTGATCACGATCATCGACCCGGCGCGGCTTGGCGTCGACGCACTTGCATTCACGCCGATCGATCGCGCGGCAGTACGCCGCGCGACGGTGTCACTGCGGGATGGCACGACCCTGGAAGCAACGCTCGCGGGCGTCGGCGCCGCGCAGAGCGGCGGCGCACTGCCGGTGCGCTTGCAGCTCACGTCCGCTGCGCCGGGCATCACGGTTGGTCAGCCGGTCACGGCGTGGCTCGAACAAACGGTCACCACCGCCGGCTTCGTGCTGCCTGCAGCCGCACTGGTGCGGCTGACGAACGGCGAGACAGTGGTGTTCGAGAAGCGCGCTGCCGAAGTGTTCGTGCCGCGCACCGTGCGAACTCGCGTGATATCGGGCGACCGCGTCGCCGTGCTCGCAGGCATCGAGCCTGGCGCGCGCATCGTCGTGCAGGGCGCCGGGCTGATCGCCCAGGTTCGCTGAGGACCGCCGCCATGTTCAACCTGATCGTCACCGCCAGCCTGCGGCACCGCGTGTTCGTGCTCGCGGGCGCGGTGCTGCTGATGCTGATCGGCAGCCTCGTGATCCCGCAGCTGCAGGTCGACGTGCTGCCGAACCTGAACCGGCCGACCGTCACCATCCAGACCGAGTCGCACGGCCTCGCGGCCGAGGAAGTCGAGCAGCTCGTCAGTTTCCCGATCGAAACGGCGATGCAGGGTCTGCCCGGCGTGACGCGCGTGCGCTCCACGTCGAGCCTCGGCCTGTCGTTCATCTTCGTCGAGTTCGAATGGAACTACGACATCTACCGCGCGCGCCAGCAGGTCGCCGAACGTCTCGGCACCGTCGCTGCGCAGATGCCGGAAGAAGTGGTGCCGGCGATCGGACCTATCAGCTCCGTGATGGGCGAGATCATGCTGCTGGCGCTGGCCGGCCCGCAGGCCGAACCCATGGTGCTGCGCGAGACCGCCGACTTCACCGTCCGCCCGAAGCTGCTCGCGATCCCGGGCGTGGCGCAGGTCATTCCGATCGGCGGTGAAGTCCGTGAGTTTCGCATCACGCCGGATCCAGCGCGGATGCGCGCGCTGGGTATCACGCTGGATGAAGTCGAAGCCGCCGTGCGCGGCTTCGCGAGCAACACCGGCGGCGGCTTCATCGACCAGCTGTCGCAGGAGTACGTGATCCGCACGCTCGGCCGCGCCCGCGACCCCGAGTCGCTGGCGGCGCTGGTCGTCGCGATGCGCAACGGCGCGCCGGTACTGCTGAACGCCGTCGCCGACGTCGGCTTCGCCGCCCGCCCGCGGCGCGGCAGCGCCGGCTACGAGGGCATGCCGGCCGTGATCCTCGGCATCCAGAAGCAGCCGGGCGTCGACACGGTGGCGCTGACGCGCGAGATCGAGCGCCAGATCGACACGCTGCGCACGGCCATGCCGCCCGAGATCACGACCGTGGCCGTGCAGTTCCGCCAGGCCGACTTCATCGAGACCTCGATCTGGAACGTGCAGAAGGTGCTGTTCGAGGCACTGTTGTGCGTCACGATCGTGCTGTTCGCCTTCCTGCTCAACGTGCGCACCACGCTGATCTCGCTGCTCGCGATTCCGATGTCGATCGCGATCACCGCGATCGTGTTCTGGTTCTTCGACCTGTCGATCAACACGATGACGCTGGGCGGGCTCGCGATCGCGATCGGCGAGCTGGTCGATGATGCCGTCGTCGACGTCGAGAACACGTTCCGGCGGCTGCGCGAAAACCGCGAGCGAGCAGTGCCGCGGCCATTGCTGCAGGTCGTCGCCGGAGCGAGCCAGGAAGTGCGCTCCGGCATCTTCTACGCAACGCTGATCATCGTGCTGGTGTTCGTACCGCTGTTCGCGCTGTCCGGCATCGAGGGCCAGCTGTTCGCCCCGCTCGGCGTCGCCTACATCGTTTCCATCCTCGCGAGCCTGCTGGTGTCCGTGACGCTGACGCCGGTGCTGTGCTACTGGCTGCTGCCCGGCATCAAGCACCTCGAGGAATCCGAGAGCGGCCTCGTGCGCTGGCTCAAGCGGCGCTACAACCGCCTGCTCGACTGGGCGCAACCGCGGCCGTTGCGCGTGCTCGCGACCGCGGCGGCAGCGGTGCTGATCGCGATCATCGGCGCCCTGCAGTTGCCGCGCAGCTTCCTGCCCGCCTTCAACGAAGGCTCCGCGCTGGTGTCGGTGATCTTCATGCCCGGGATCGCGCTCAGCGACTCCGAGCGACTGGGCACCGAAGCTGAACGCATCATCTCGGGCGTGCCCGAGGTCATTTCGGTGGGGCGGCGCACGGGGCGGGCCGAACTCGACGAGCACGCCGAGGGCGTGCACTTCAACGAGATCGACGTCAAGATCGCCGACGGCGGCCGCGACTATGACGACGTCCTCGCCGACATCCGCAACCGGCTCGGGGTGTTGCCCGCGTCGATCTCGCTCGGCCAGCCGATCAGCCACCGCCTCGATCACCTGCTGTCGGGCGTGCAGGCGCAGGTCGTGGTCAAGATCGCGGGCGACGATCTGGATGCACTGAGGGGACTGGCAGCGCAGGTCGAAACTCTGGTCAGCGACACGCCGGGCCTGGTCGACCTTCGGGTCGAGCGTCAGGTGCGCGCGCCCGAGATCCACGTGCGTGTCGATGAGGACGCAGCGCGCTGGCACGGCGTCACCCCGGCGCAGGTGGGTGCACGGATCGAACTGCTGGCCGGCGGCGAGCGCGTCGCCGAGGTCATCGACGGTTCACGGCGCTTCGGCGTCACGCTGCAGCTGGGCGATGATGCACGCAGCCGCGAAGCGCTCGAATCGCTGCTGATCGATACGCCGCGCGGCGCCGTGCCGCTCGCACGGCTCGCCAGCATCGAAGCGGCGGACGGACCGAACCAGATCCAGCGCGAAGACGGGCGCCGTCGCATCGTCGTGTCGGCAAACCTCGAGGGTGGCGGCGCCGATCGCGTCGTCGCCGCCATGCAGCAGCGCCTGACCGCGCTCGACCTGCCCCCCGGCTACACGCTGCGCATCGAGGGCCAGTTCCGCGCCCAGCAGGAGGCCGCGCGCACCATCCTGATGTTGTCGCTGGTGTCGTTCGCGCTGATCTTCCTGGTCCTGTACTCACGCTACCGGTCTGCACCGCTGGCGCTGATCGTCATGGGCAACGTGCCGCTGGCGCTCGTCGGTTCCGTCGGGGCGATCCTGATTGCCGGGCTCGACCTGTCCGTTGCGACCATGGTTGGCTTCATCACGCTGACCGGCATCACGGCGCGCAACGGCATCCTCAAGATCAGCCACACGCTGAATCTGGTGCTGCTGGAGGGACAACCGTTTGATCGCGCGACGATCCGTCGCGCCTGCCTCGAGCGCATGACGCCCGTGCTGATGACGGCCGTTGCCGCTGGCGTGGCACTGATTCCGCTGCTGATCGGCGCCGACGAACCCGGCAAGGAGATCCTGCATCCGGTTGCCGTGACGATCTTCGGCGGACTGATCACCGCGACGCTGCTGGATGCGCTCGTCACGCCGCTGCTGCTCGAGCGCTTCGGTGCTGCTGCAGTGCGCCGACTCGCCGACGAGGCCCACGAAGCACGCGAGGCTCGCGCGGTCGCGCAGCCTGGCGAATCCGCCACGACGACTGCCTACTGATTCCGTGTCCCATCAAAGGAGTGATGCAATGAAGAAGCCCACACTGTCCGTGCTGCTGTGCCTGGCCGCGATGCTGGCCACCGCGCCCACGACCGCAAGTGCCAGCACGGCCGCCGCCTCGAAGCCGGCCGCTGCGAAGCCGAAGGATGACCACGATCACAACCACGGCTCGGCGAGTTACGACGCCACTGTCGGCGCCTTCCATCTGCACGTGATTCCGGTCGGCAACGTGTTCGAAGTGCACGTGCACAGCGTCGCCAAGCACGAGTCGGTGGATCTTTCGAAGGCGCGCACCAAAGCCACGCTGCTCGCCGACGGCAAGACCACCGTCATTCCGCTGACCATCAAGGGCAAGGGCATCCTGACGTCTGCCCAGCCGCTGCCGAAGCAGTGGACGCTGCTGATCGCGCTCAACGTGCCGGGCCAGCCGCCAGCACAGGCGCGGTTCACCTCGACGAAGGCGGGCAAGCATGCGCACTGAGCGCATCGCGGCGGTGCTGCTGGCTGCACTCGCGTGCGGCGTCGCGTCGTCTGCGGCGGCACCCGCCGCCGCAGCGGCCGTCGCTCCGGCCGTCGCTCCGGCCGACGCTCCGGCCGACGCGCAGACGCTGTCGCTGGACGCCGCGGTCGCTCAGGCGCTCGAGCGCGCACCGCAGCTGCTGATCGCGCGCGCCAATCTGGAGGCCAGCGCCGCCGCGGCGCGCCAGTCCCGCTGGCCGGAGAATCCGGAGCTCGAGGTCGAGACCGAGAACGTGCTCGGAAGCGGACCCTTCTCCGACTTCGACGCCGCGGAGACGACTGTGACCCTGCGCCAGCCCGTCACCGTCGGCGGCAAGCGCAGCGCACGCGTCGCGGCAGCACGCGCGCGCTTCGAGCAGGCACGCGCCGAGCTCGAGCTCGCGCAGCGTGCAACGCGGCGCGACGTCACGATCGGCTATGCCAATGCCATCATGGCTGAACGACTGGCTGTCCTCGCGCGTGCACGCAGCGTCGATGCGCAGGCACTGCGCGCCGCCAGCGAGCGGCGCCTCGCTGCCGGGGCGCTGTCCGAGCTGCAGTACGCACAGGCAGTGCTCGCTGGTGCCGAGGCTGCCGCGGCGCTGAACCGCGCACAGGCAGACGCGGCGAATGCGCGCCGCGCACTCGCCCGCTGGCTCGGTACATCCGATCCGGACGGCGTTTCGGCCCGCTTCGACGACAGCTGGTTCGATCAGGCTACCGCCGGTGATGAGCTGTCGGGCCGCGCGGTACTCGATGATCATCCGCGGCTGCGCGCGCAGCGCGCCGCGCTCGCGGCCGCTATGGCGCAGCAGCGCCTCGAGGAGCGCGGCGCCATTCCTGATCCTGTGCTGAGCCTCGGAGCGCGACGCTTCGGCGACGCGCCGGCCGGCGAGAACCGTGCCCTCGTGCTCGGCGTGTCGCTGCCGCTGCCGCTGTGGGATCGCAATACCGCCGAACGCGCCAGCGCGCGGCGCGAGCGCGTGATCGCCGAGACCGGACTCGACGCGGCGCAGCGTGAACTGGCCGACGAGCTCGCGCTCGCGCGTTCAGCCCATGCTGCCGCCACCGGCGAGCTGCGCGCACTGAACGAAAGCGCCGCGCCCGCGGCGCGCTCCGCCGCTGCGCTGACGCAGCGCGGCTTCGACGCCGGCCGGCTGTCGCTCGCCGATCGGCTCGCCGCCGATCAGGCGCTGCAGTCGACTGAAGCTGCGTTGCAGCGGGCGCGGTTCGCGCTGCACCAGAGCCGCGCGCAGCTCGAGTACCTGCAGGCCGCCCCGATGGCGGCAGCGCCGTAACGTCGGGCCGCAACCCTCCCGCGCGGTCCCCCGGGCGGCGCGTACTCCAGGCGGGCGTGACCGGGCGGAGTAGCCGGTTTTTCATTCAGCACCGACCCCGATTTACCGAAATGTGACCAACGGCGACGGTGCGGCAAGGGCTTTCCGCCTACCCTGCCGGCGCATGCTGACCCCAGCCACGCCCACCGCCATGGCCCCCGCCCTGGCATCGCCCGGACCGCGGGCCCGACCGCGCCGCCCCACGGCCCGCCGCGCGGCTGCGCTTGGCCTGTTGCTGGCGTTCGTGGTCGCCCCGGCGTTTGCGGCCACCATTCGCGGCACGGTCTTCGAGGACCGCAACTACGGCGGCGGCGCCGGCCGCGACCTCGCGAGCGCGGGCGGCCAAGTGGCCGGCGTGGCCGGCGTCCGGGTCGAGCTCTACAACGGCAATACGTTCGTGACTGCGACGACCACGGACGCCGATGGTCGCTACAGCTTCACCTACACTGGCAATACCCCGCGCACGGTGCGCGTCGTCAATGGCACGCTGCGCTCGGAGCGCGCCGGTGGCGCGGCATGCACGACCTGCGTTGCCGTGCAGACCTTCCGCACGACGGGCTCTGGCGATACGGCACTGCCCGTCAGCAATCGCGTCGGCGGGGAGAACCCGGCACTGGTGGACGCCGCCTCGAACACCAGCTCCGCGACGCTCGGCTCGTTGACGACGGCGTCGCAGACGGCGCAGTCCATCGCGACGTTCGACCCTGTGACCAATGCTTCGATCGTGGATGGGGCCGACTTCGGTTTCAGCTTCAGCACGATCACGAGCACGCGCGATGCCGCAAGTTGCGCGCCTGGCGGCAGCGGCAGCACGAACTTTCCCTGCCAGGGCACGCTGCGGCAGTTCATCATCAACGCGAACGCGCTCGGTGATGATGCCGGGCTGGCGCAAGCCGGTGCCGGGCTCATCGACGGCACGACGACCACTGTGCCAGCCGGCGCCGACACCAGCATCTTCATGATCCCCGCCGCGCAGCTGAGCGCCGGCATCGCGCAGATCACGCTGGCCACGGCGTTGCCGACCCTGACCAGCGGCGCGACGCGCCTCGACGCAACCACGCAGACCGTCAACATCGGCGATACGAACGCCGGCACCCTCGGCAGCGGCGGCACAGTCGGCGTGGTTCCGGAAGCCCTGCCGCTGCTGCAGCGGCCCGAAGTGCAGATCAACGCCGCAGCGAGCGGCGCGCCGGTCACGATCTCCGGTGCCGGCAGCGCGATCCATGGCTTTGCCGTGCGGCAGGGCTACCTGTCGCTCGCCGGCGCGAACGGCATCGCGCGCAACAACCTCGTCGGCATGACCGCCACCGGCTCGAGCAGCGACACGGCTGGCGCCTTCTACGGCATCACGTTCTCTGCGCCCAATGTCACGATTCGCAACAACTTCGTCACGGTCAACAACTCCGCGATCCGCAGCGACGGCGGCGGCAACGGCAGCGTGATCTCACACAACGAGGTCGCGCGACCGGCTTCGGGCCACACCCTGACCTACGACGGCATCCTGCTGATCAACGGCGCCGTCGGCACGCAGATCCTGCACAACCTGGTGCGCGACCAGCGCGGCGGCGGCATCGAACTGGGCTTCGGCGCCCCATCGAACCTCTACAGCAACGTGCTGGTGTCGAACAACACCGTGCGCAACAACGGCTTCACGAGCGGCACGACCCCATCCACGGAACCTATCGGTCTCGTCGCCTACAACTTCACCGGCAGCAACGTCGTGATGTCGCGCAACGTCGTCACTGGCAACGCAGGTCCCGGGCTCATCGTGCTGAACGCCAACGGCGTGATCGCCAGCCAGAACGCGTTCAGCGGCAATGGTGGACTGGCGATCGACCTGGACCCCAACACGCGCGACCCGAACGGACTCGTCGCAGGTCAGGGCGTGACGCTGAACGATGCTGGCGACACCGACAGCGGGCCCAACGGGCTGCTGAACTTCCCGGTGATCACGAGCGCCGTGCTCGCCGGCGGCGAGCTGTCGCTCGCCGGCTTCGCGCGCCCGGGCAGCGCCATGGAGCTGTACATCGCGGCACCCGATCCCACCGGCTTCGGCGAGGGACTTGGCTACACGGTGACGCTGCTCGAGGGCAGCGCTGCCGATTTCGACGCCGGCACCGGCAGCTATGGTCCCGGCCCGATCAACGGCCTGCCGCAGGGCAGCGATACGACAGCGCGCTTCGCGTTCCGCCTGCCTGTGCCGCCCGGCGTCGTGGTCGGCACGACCTTGACTGCGACGGCGACGCTCGCCGGCCAGACCAGCGAGTTCTCCGGCAATGTCATCGTGACGGGCGGGCCTGCACTCGTGCACACGAAGACCGTGACGGTACTCAGCGACCCGTTCAACGGCACGACCAACCCACGCAGCATTCCCGGCTCGGTGCAGCGCTACTCGATACGCGTCGCCAACCAGGGCACTGGACCAGTCGATGCCGACAGCATCATGGTCATCGATGCGATACCGGTCGACACGAAGCTGTTCGTGCTCGATATCGGCGCACCGGGCTCGGGGCCGGTGCAGTTCGTCGATGGCGCACCGTCCAGCGCGTTGGGATACAGTTTCGTAGCGCTGTCGAGCGGTGCGGATTCGCTCGATTTCTCGAACGATGGCGGTGTGACCTGGGGCTACGTGCCCACTCCCGACGCCGACGGCTGTGATGCCGCGGTCACGCACTTGCGCGTGCGCCCGACGGGCGCGATGGCGGCCAACAGCGGCAGTGGTGAACCCAGCTTCGAGCTGCAGTTGCGGGTGCGTGTGGATTGACCGCGCGCTTGGCCGAAGCGCTAGCGCAGTACGAGGAGCACGCCCGCGCAGACCAGCAGCACCCCGATGACTTTCACGAGACCTACCGGCTGTTGCGGGAAGCCCAGCAGCCCGAAGTGATCGACGATCACTGACGCGACGAGCTGACCTGCCACGGACAGCGCCAGCACCGCGATCGCGCCGAGCCGCGGCCCGGCAACCGTCAGGGTCGCCACGTATAGCGCGCCCATCAGGCCACCGAACCAGACCCACGCGGGCGCATGTCCCACCATCTCACGCGTCGGCATCGGCGTGCGGGTTGCGAGCACGAAAAGCAGCAGCGCACCGAGACCGACGATGAAGTTCATCGTGGCGCCGAGAATCGGCCGGCCCAGCGCACTACCGAGACTGGCGTTCATCGCCGTCTGGATCACCAGTCCGGCGCCCGCCGCGACCATCAGCAGCACCAAGCCCCATTGCATAGCATTGACTCCCGAGATTGCCTTCAGACGCCGTAACGGCGCCGCACCCAGCGCCGCCCTGCGTCGGTCCGCAGCACCGTCAGCAGCGTCGACCAGAACACGCGTTTACGCAGCGACACCCGTCGCGGCGGAATCGCCGCGACTGCCTGCTTGCCGATATCCCGGTGCGCGAACACCTTCACTGCGGCCAGCAGCCAGCGCTTGCCGCCTGCTTCAAGCCACCAGTCGGTGCCGCACCCGGGCTGCCGTTGCAGCACGACATCGCGCAGTGCGGTCGTCGCGACTTCGGCCAGCCCGCGCGACGTGGCGTCGTCCGCGACGATATCGATGATGAGCTGCGAACCTGCGTGCTGCGGTCCGACCGCAGCCGAGCCGCCGTGCTCCATGCCCAGCAGCCGCCAGCCATGACCCGCCACCGGCAGGCAGCGCACGACCCCGACGAACTGCCAGCGCTCACCCGCCGATCCGATCCGTTGCTGTTCCATCGCCGGCATCATACTGACAACCCGGGCCCCGGCGTGGCGGACGCTTGCACGTCGCGCTAGGCTAGTTGCGTGA
>JBIITU010000307.1:0-4314 GCA_044340335.1 Steroidobacteraceae bacterium | reverse complement strand
CGCCACCGCTGCGCCGGACCCGCTCGAGGAGCCGCCAGACATGAAATCCGGATCGCGACCGTTGCGGCAGTCGCCGACCGCGCCGTTGTGGCCCGTCGGGCCAAGCGCGAACTCCGCCATGTTCAGCGCACCGATCCGCAGCGCCCCGCCCGCCGCCATGCGCTCGATGACGGTCGCCGTGATGGCGGGCCGGTGCACGCCGCGCACGCGCGACCCGTAGCGGATCGCCTGCCCCGCGACATCGAACATGTCCTTGTGCGCGAGCGGCACGCCGTGCAGCGGGCCGAGTGCGGCGCCCGAGGCGCGCACGCGATCCGCCTGCTCGGCCGCCTCCATCGCGCCGTCGTGGTCGATCTCGAGGAAGCAGTGCACGCGCGGCTGCACGGCGGCGGCGCGTGCCAGCACCGCTGCGGTGGCGGCGACGCTGGTCACCGCGCCGGTGCGGATCAGATCCGCCAGTTCGACCAGGCCCAGCCGTTCGAGCGCCGTCATGGCGCCGGCTCCTCGAGCCGCGCGAGCTGCTCGAGCGCCGGCAGGTAATCGGCGGGCTCCGTGTCGAACAGCTCGAGGTGCTGCATCTGGCGCACGGCGTCGATGACGGTCTGGGCACCGGCAGCAATGCGGGCGGCGTCGGCTTCGGAGCCAATCGGAAGATCGGTAGCGCGCGCAATGGCGAGCAGCGTGGCGGGGGTCAGGGGTTCTTGCGGCATGGCGTCAGTGTAACCGACGCCTTGCAACGCGCGCGTTGCAGACGCTGGCGTTATGCTGCCGACATGCGCGCCCCTTCACCGCCCATCGAAGCACTGCTGTGGCAGGTCGCAGCCGTCGCGCTGGTGCTGGGGGGCCTGCAGACGACGCAGCTCGCACTCGACGCCGCCTGGATCGCCGCGCTGATCGGCGTGCTCGCGTTGCTGTTCACGGTGCTGCGCCCGCTGCCGCGCTGGTGGTGGCCGATCCAGCTGCTGTTCGCGCCGATGATCTGGCTGCTGCTCCAGGTCGAGATTCCGCCGCTCGCGTGGTTCCTCGCCTTCGCTCTGTTCGCGCTGCTGTACTGGACGACGTTTCGTACCCAGGTGCCGCTGTTCCTGTCGGGCCGCCGCGTCTGGGAGGCCGTCACGCCGCTGCTGCCGCAGGCAACCTCCGGCCAGGCGCTGCGATTCGTCGACCTGGGCTCAGGCCTCGGCGGCCTGCTCGGCCATCTCGGTCGCCAACGTCCCGACGGCAGCTACACCGGCATCGAGATCGCGCCGCTCCCCGCCTGGCTGTCGCGGCTGCGCTTTGCCGTGGCGGGACCGGCCAATGTTCGCGTGCTGCGCGAAAGCTTCTGGGAACATGATCTCGCCGACTATGACGTGGTCTTCGCGTTCCTGTCGCCCGTGCCCATGCCCGACCTGTGGCACAAGGCACAACGCGAGATGCGCGCCGGCAGCCTGCTGATCAGCTGCGCGTTCGAAGTGCCCGGGCACCCCGCCGACGAGATCATCGCAGCAGGCCCCGCGGCGCGCGAGCAACTGCATGTCTGGCGCATCGGCGCTCCAAGCGGTCGTGCCGCTGCGCATCACATTTCGGGGCGCGCCTGATCGCGCGGCGTCAGCGCGCAGTTCACGAGCATCCACTTCAGGTTGTTGCCGATGCGGTCCGCCGCCGGATCCGTGAACGCGTAGCCGTGTTCCTTGATGCTGCCATCGGGCAGCTTCTCGAGCGCGTAGAGCACCAGCGAGTTGCGATTGAAGTTCGCATTCTTTTCGTTGAGCACGTGCCAGGTCACCGCCTGCAGCTGCAGCCCTATCTCGCGCACCTCGGGTTCGTTCGGCGTCGGTCGGGTCTTGAACCAGTGGCTGCCGCCCTTGTCGTGCAGTCGGATGTCGTCATAGCGCTGGAACGGGATATCACGGCCGCCACCCACACCCGGGATATCGGCATAGCAGTGGAACACGCGCGCGCGTTCGAGCCAGAACGGCTCGCCAGATGCGACGCCCGAGATGCGCTTGCCGCTGCGCTTGACGAACTTGTGATCCACGAACCAGAGGCTGCTCTTCGACAACTGGATCTCGTTATCCGTGTAGACGCGCTGGCCGTCCCAGTCGAACTCGCAGGCGCGCGGGCGCTGCGCGCCGCGATAGTGATCGGCGCGGCGCTTGAAGTAGTAGTCGCAGCCGTCGGTGCGGCGCAGCTGCGCGGGCGTCAGCGTCGCAAGCTCCGCGACCGTGATCTCGCCCTCCATGCGCAGGAAATGCTTGAGCGTGACCTCGTCGCTGGCCGGCCCGGCCTCGAGCGTCGCGATCCGCCACGAGCGCTGCGGTCCGTCCGCGGTGGTCGTCGTGTTGACCCAAAGGAAGGCGTAGGTGCCGAATGCCGGCGCCGCCACGCGCGTGATGGTCGTGTGCACGCGCGGATGGCGGTCCGGGCCGTCGAGCTTGCGGCGCCCATCGAAGTAGGACTGGTTGGCGTTGTCGTACTCGCCCGGCAGCAGCTCCGCCATGACGAGCAGCTCGCGCTCTCCCGGGGTCGAATCCTGTCCTTGCGCGTGGAGCGGACTAGCCGCCAGCAGCGCCAGCACGACGAGGCTGCGCTGCCAGCCACGGCGCAAGAAGCGCGATCGCGCGCTCGACGTCGTCGAGACTGCCTGCAAACGAGAATCGGACATGAAACCCCCCGTGAACCGTGTCGAAGTCGATGCCCGGCGTGATCGCCACGCCGGTCTCGGCGAGCAGCCGGCGGCAGAACGCGAGGCTGTCGTCCGTGTACTCGGCGACATCCACATAGACGTAGAACGCACCGTCCGGCACGCACAGTCGCGCCAGGCCCAGCCGCGGCAACGCGTCGATCAGGCGCGCCCGATTCGCCGCATAGCCCGCCACGGCGGCGGCGATGTCGTCCGTCGCGTCCATCGCCGCAAGGGCGGCGTGCTGCGAGATGGACGTCGGCGTCAGGAACAGGTTGATGAGGTGCGCGCGGAACGACTCGATCAAACGCTCCGGCACGACCAGCCAGCCGAGGCGCCAGCCGGGCATCCGGTACAGCTTCGAGAAGCTGTTGACGACGATCGCTTCCGGTTCGATCTCGAGCGCGCTGGCCGCGCGCCCTTCGTAGGTGATGCCGTGATAGATCTCGTCCGACATCAGCCACGCGCCCTGGCGACGGCACTCGGCCGCGATCGCCGCGAGTTCCTCGCGCGTGAGCACCACGCCGGTCGGGTTGCCGGGGCTCGCGACGATCAGCCCCTGCAACGGCGCCGCTGCGGCAACCGCTGCCGCCGACAGCCGCCAGCGCTGCGCCGCGCCGCAGTCGATTTCGACGACCTCGCGCTGCAATGCCTGCAGCGAGTTGCGATACGCCGGATAGCCCGGTCGCGTCAGGCCAACGCGGTCCTGCGCGCCGAACAGCACTGTGAACGCGGCAACCAGCGCGGCACTCGCGCCGTTGGTCAGCAGGATCCGCTGCGGCGCGACTTCGACGCCGTAGGTGTCGCGGTAGTGCTGAGCGATGCGGCGCTGCAGGGCTTCGCTCATCCAGTAAGCATGGGTGGTTGGTTCGGCGAGCGTCGTGGCGCGACGCGCGGCTTCGAGTGCCGCGGCCGGCGGCGCGAGGCGCGGCTCGCCGAAGTGCATGGGCACGATGTCGCGCCCGGCACGGGCCAGCTGCGCCGCCTCGCGGGCGATCTCGCCGGCATAGAACGGCGGCACGGTAGCGCCGCGCGGATTTCGGATGCTCATGATCCGCCAGCATAAGCGCCGCCGCCGGCGCCGCTCAATGACCACCCTGGATGAAGAACCCCTCCGCCACGAGCACCTCCGCGAGTTCGACCTCGATGCGCGCTGCATCCGCGCGCGCGATGCGCTGCAGATGCTGCACCGGCCCCGTCAGCAGTTCGAGGCCGCGGCGCAGCACGCTGCCCGCGTGGCGTATGCCCGCCTTGTGCTGGTCGAAGCGCTGCGCCGGCGAGTAATGCGTCATGCCCACGTAGAGTCCGTAGGGCTCGGCGCGACTGTCGGTGTAATCGAGAAGCACGAGGTAGAGGTTGTGCCGCCCGCGGCCACTCGCACTGAAGCGCGCACAGACATCGTAGAGCTGCGGCAGCCAGTCGATGTGCCGCATGGGCAGCCAGTCCGGCACGCTGGCGGCGGCGCGCGCCCAGAGGGCGTCGCGGCGTGGCTCGACATTGGCGGCCATCTCGCCGCGCATCATCCACTCGTGCAGGCAGTGCGCGCCAGCCAGTCCATCCGCGACCTGCAGGGCGGCGTCGAATCGCGCGCGCAGCTCGGCTTCCGGCAACGCGCGCAGCGGGCGCGCGGCGGGTCGGGCAGGTTTGCA
>JBIITU010000409.1:0-3198 GCA_044340335.1 Steroidobacteraceae bacterium | reverse complement strand
CGCACCGTGATCGCATCGCTGCCCGTCAGCGGAACCGGATCCGCCGTCGCGAGACCCGCGCCCGCGGCCGGGGCCGGGTCAAAGACCGCGCCGGTGCCCTCGTGCCCGAGGATGTATTGATCGATGTTGTTCAGGTAAGCCGTCGGCGCCGCGGTCACGTTGACCAGACCACCGGATTCCAGCAGGCGGTTGCTGTTGCAGCCGATGTAGCCCGCGAGCCGCACGTCCTGCTGCAGCATGTCCATCGCGACCCGCGCCTGCTCCTGGATCTCGTTGATCGTCTGGGTCACCGAGCTGGTCTTCGATGCGCGCGAGAACACCGTGACGATCACCGCGGCGAGCACCAGCGCCAGCGCCATGCCGATCATCAGCTCGATCAGCGAGAAACCCGCGTGCCGGGTGGTGCGTGCTGTCACGGCCGCACCGCCATCGAGAAGCGCATGAGCTCCGCGTCGAGGTCGCGCGTCGCGCGCTGGCTCCACCAGATCTTGATCGCGTAGGTATCGCCCAGTCCGTCGCATTGCGCATCGGCAGCGTCGTCCCCGTCATCCGGCGTGCTGTCGAGGCAGATCACGCCCTCTCCGCCCGGCAGGCTCTGTTCGACCTGCTCGAGCCAGTCGAACATGTCGTCCTCCGCGAGTTCCTCGGGCGTGCAGGCGGCAGGGGCGCCTTCCACGTCCCCGGAATAGATCGAGCGGCAGGCGTTCGCCGCCGGCCCCGCGCCGTCATAGCCCGCCCCGACTGTGCCGTCAGCGGCACCCCGATTCGCACGCATCCGGTCAGCCATGTCCATTGCGAGCACGGTCGCCTCGGTGCGCATGTTGGAGATCGAGCTCGAGGACAGCGCGATGGCCTGCAAGCCCACCACGCCAAGCAGGCCGATCGCGAAGATCAGTACGGTAATCAGCGCCTCGATGAGGATGTAGCCGCCGTCGGCACGACCTCGATCGACGCTGCGGGGAACTCGGCTCAGCATTCGACCGCCTCTCGGTCCAGTGTGGCCGCGCCGCTGCGGTGAATATTGACCACGCGACGCTCGTGGCCCGCCGAGCAGACCTGGATCTGAGCGGGCGCAGCCAGTCGCCCTCTCGGCTCGAAGCTGAGGAAGAACGCGCCTGCGGCGCCGACCGGCGTCGTCTCGATCGACGCGTCCAGTGCGGGCGTTGCCGAGAGGATCAGGTCGCCGGCATTGACGGCGCCCACCGCGCCGTCGTCGATGAAGACCAGGCGACCGTCGTTCCAGCTCGCGTTCGCGCAGGTGGCACCGTCCGTGCTGGTGCAGACGGTGACTCGTCGCCCACGCATGGCCGCTTCGTTGCGGGCGAGCGAAAAATCGACGACGAAATCGCGCGCACTGCCGGACAAACGGGACTCGTCGATGAAATTGGCGAATCCTGGTCCGGCAATCGCAAGCAATACCCCGAGGACCGTCAGCGCGGTAATCAGCTCCATCAGGCTGAAGCCTGTTTGCGCCGGTAGGGGTTTCATGACCATGGATCTTTTCACAGCGGGCCAAGTTTACTGTGAACGGATGTGAGAATGTCCCCGGTCGCCGACCTGTGAATCATGACTGTGACCTGATTCACGGAAAACGAACCCCTGACCCCTGCGTGGCAGGTGTCAGACAGCCAGGATTGCGATAGTTTCACAACGCGATGCCTGCGCAAACCGCCGTGAACACCCCGCAATTCCCGTGTCACGTCGCACTCGTCGACGCCCGGCACCGTAACGACATGATTTTATTGAATTAACGGCCACATGCAACGGGCTCCGCAGGCCGGAATGCGGCTCGTGCCGACACATGAGTAAGTATGTGTCGGGGGGTGAGCTGAGGTTATTCCCCGACTGCGTGGCCGCCGATCAACCGGGTCGCCAACGACGCGAACCCGGGAGCGCTGCTTCTTGACGCCTCACCGCAGCCTGCCACGATCGCCCGCAGGTCCTCGACCGCCTGCCCGAAATCGTCGTTGACCACCACGAAGTCGAACTCGTTCCAGTGCGCCATGTCGGCGGCGGCGTCGCTCAGCCGGCGCTGCACGACGTCCTCCGCATCGGTGGCGCGGCCTCGCAGCCGGCGCTCGAGCTCGGCCCGCGACGGCGGCAGGATGAACACCGAGACGCTCTCGGGCAGCGTGGCGCGAACCTGTCGCGCACCCTGCCAGTCGATCTCCAGGATCAGGTCCTGACCCGCCGAGAGTGCGTCTACGACCGGGCGGCGGGCCGTGCCGTAGCGGTTGTCGAACACCCGGGCGTGCTCGAGGAACTCACCCGCCGTCGCCATGCGCTCGAACTCGTCGGGATCGACGAAGAAATAGTCGCGTCCGTGCAGTTCCGCGGGACGCTGCTTGCGGGTGGTGTAGGAGATGGAAAAGCGCAGGCCCGGTTCTCGCTCCATCAGCGCACGGACCAGTGAGGTCTTGCCGGCTCCGGAGGGCGCGGCGATCACGAACAACCGCCCGCGGCGGCCGGCGGCGTCACTCAACGTTCTGCACCTGCTCCCGCATCTGCTCGATGAGCACCTTCATGTCCACGGCGGCGCGCGTGGTCTCGGTGTCCTGCGATTTGGACGACAGCGTGTTCGCTTCGCGATTGAATTCCTGCATCAGGAAGTCGAGCCGGCGGCCGGCCGGTTCCCCTGAATCGAGCACCTGCAGCGTCTCGGTGACGTGGCTGCCAGAGGAGAGGATCGTGATCGCGGTACTGACCAACACCATGGGTGTCGAACTGAGGCCGGAGGTCGAGGAGCGGATCGCCAGCCTGCTGCTCCCGCCAGCGCCGAAGCCCGCCGCCGCCGCGCAGGGTCGACCGCGCCGCCGCGGCGAGTAGACGCCGCCGGGGTGCCGCTGCGTTCCGCCGACTCAGGGCGGCACGTAGAGGCAGGGCTGGTCCTTGGCCTTGAGCGCGGCGCAGATTTCCTTGGCGCGCGCCTCGCTGGCCACGGAGGCCTGCAGGCGGTAGAGACGGCCGGAGGGGGTCTGCACCTCGGTGACGCGCGAGGCGAGGCCGTTGAACACGTCGTGGCGGCCGCGCAGGCGCTGCCACTCCGACTCGGCCTTGGCGCGGGTCGAGAAGGCTGATGCCGGTAGCGCCATTCAACAGGCGCGAGAGCGCCACGCGGCCGACGCCCAGGCGCTTGGCTGCATCGGTTACGCTGATGTCGCTCAAGGCCTCCTTGAGCACTGCGCTGGGGTGGCAGGG
>JBIITU010000346.1:0-3859 GCA_044340335.1 Steroidobacteraceae bacterium | reverse complement strand
CGCGGCTGGTGTCCGATGGAGGCCGCATCATCAACCTGTCGAGCAGCACCACGCGCGGCTGGTCGCCGGGCTATTCGATCTACGCAGGTTCGAAGAT
Source organism: Steroidobacteraceae bacterium (assembly GCA_044340335.1). Lineage (GTDB taxonomy): Bacteria > Pseudomonadota > Gammaproteobacteria > Steroidobacterales > Steroidobacteraceae > UBA964. The sequence goes on along the minus strand of JBIITU010000346.1, from coordinate 3,762 downwards.
GGCAATCGAGCAATTCACGCGTTCGCTGTCGCGCGAACTCGGGCCGCGCGGCGTGACGGTCAACGCGGTGATCCCCGGACTCACCGACACCGACATGATCAGCGACTATCCGCAGGCGATCCGTGAGGCCGTTGCTCGCAACACGACGCTCGGGCGCATCGGCCAGCCCAGGGACATTGCCGATGTCGTCGCCTTCGTGGCCAGTGACGATGCGCGCTGGGTCACGGGGCAGTTGCTGATCGCGAATGGGGGCTCGAACCTGTAGACGCGAAACCCGCTGTCACCGAAGCGACCGAGCAGCTGTCGGTGCTCGATGACGTAGCGACTTCGCCCTGAAGGATTGCCGCCGCGCGCGCTTTGTTCAACGTTCGACGATAACCTCGAAACCGCCCCAGATCATCCGCTTGCCGTCGAACGGCATGTCCGCGGGTGTCATCTGCATCCGCGGATCCTGCATCGCCTTCGCCATGCCGGCGTCGCGCGCGGCTTTGTCGGGCCAGACGATCCACGAGAAGATCACGGTCTCCTCGGGTTTGCGCAACACGGCGGTGTGCATCGAGTTGATCTTGCCCTCGGGCAGGTCGTCGCCCCAGGCTTCGATGACGCTCAGTGCGCCGCATTCGCGGAACACGTCCGCGGAAGTCGAGGCGAGTTGGGTGTACGCGTCCTTGTTCGCAGTGGGCACCGCGCCCACAAAGCCGTCGACGTAGCTCATGGTCATTGCTCCTGTGGTTTGGCAAAGGCCGCGTCAAGCCTGCGAGCGAGCGCTTCGAGCTGATCCGTCGCGGCGTTCCAGCCTGCTTCCCATCCCATCGCAAGATGCCGGTCGCGCGCCTCGGCTGTGCCATGGCGCGCTGACCAGCGGACACGGGTGCGACCGGTTCCGGCGTCGTCCAGTTCAACTACGCCTGTCATGAACGGCTGCGCGGTCGGCACAAATCCTTCGGTGAAGGCGTCGGTGAACACAAGCCGCTGCATCGGGACGATATCCAGCCAGACGCCTTGGTTCTCGAATCGCTCGCCAGCAGGCCCCTGCATGACATTGTTCATGCGGCCACCCGGGCGCAAATCGTGTTCAGCATGCGTTACGGTCCATGGCTTCGGGCAGAACCATTGCTTGAGCAGTTCCGGCTCTGTCCAGCAGCGCCACAGGCTCGCGCGCGATGCGGCCAGCGTGCGCTCCAGCGTCAGTGAATGATCGTTGCTCATGTCGATTTCTCCCTGGCGCTGAACAGCAAAGCCACATAGCGTTTCAGGTGGTCGATCTGCTCGATTGCGATGGCGCGGCCGGCTTGCGCGGAGCCGCTCGCCTTGGCGAGTACGAATGCGCCCTGGATCACGGCCTGCGTATGGCGTGCGAGACTCGCGGCGTCCCAGTCGCCGACGACGCCGCGTTCACGCATGGCCGCGTCGATGTCGGCGACGAGCGTGTTCGCGTGGTCGAAGATCGCGGCCCCGCAGGCGTCCCGGATCGCTGGATGCGTCGCGTGGGTTTCCTGAACCATGGTGCCGGCGAGGCAGGTGAACTCGGCGAGCTCGCCCGCGACGATCGCGCGCCGGAAGTCGATGTAGGCAAGCACGCGTGCGTGCGCATCGTCAGGCACGTGATACGGCGCTGCGGCGAAGTACGCCGCCGTGGTCTCGGACCAGAACTTCGCGGCCGCAACGCCGAGTGCTTCCTTGCTGTCGAAGTGGTGAAAGAACGCGCCCTTGGTCACGCCCGCCGCGCGGCACAGGTCGTCCACGGTGGTATCCGCATAACCCTGGCTGCGGATCGTGTCGCGCGCGGCTTCGAGCAGGCGGGTGCGCACATCGCCTTGTGTCGCGCGGGTCTTGGGGCTACGGGGCATTCGGAGAACATACCAACTGGTCGGTATGTACGCAAGTATAACGTCTATCGTCCCCGGTGGAATCCGGAAAGTCCCACTGGATCAGCGGTTTACTTCAGCCAGCGGCTGCGCTCGTCGATCAGTTCCTTCATCGCTGCGTCGGTCGCTGGCAGCTTGTCGGCGGGAATGTCGAGGTGATTCAGCGGCACCTCGGGCACGTACTGGTCGAAGACCGGCTTGACGACCTCGAGCGGATAGCGCGGGATCGTGCGGCCCTTGCGAAACGCGGCGATCGGAATCTCGGCTTCGATGATCGCGTCGTTGTTGCTCGGGTCTTCGGCTAGCACCTGGCCCCGCGGACCTGCGATCAGCGAGCCACCACCAAAGCGCGCCGGCACGCCAGAGTCCGGTGGGAAGGTGATGTTGGACATCGCCGAGTACATGTTGTTGTAGAAGGCGATCGCCTGCACATCTGTCTTCGAGAACAGCGTCGCGGTGCGCAGCATGATCTCGACGCCGCGCATCGCATAGGCCGCGAACACGAACGGATCGATCTGCACCGTGCTGACGGCGATGTTGCCGAACTCGGTGCGCAGCACCGGGAACTCCTCTTCGATGCCATATCTGGCTCGGTAGCGATCGCGGACGCTTTCGATCGTCGTCGTCGGGATCTCGGTGTCGGCATTCAGGCGCAGCACGTTGCGCGATTTCCAGTAGACCTGCTTGATCTCGCCGTCGCGACCGATGACCGGGTTCAAGCTCAGGATATGCCCGGGCCACTCGGGATCCACGGCATAGCTGCCGAACACGATGTAGGTGTCGCAGGCCTTGGCGAGTTCGCCGATGCGCTTCGTTTCCGGTCCCGGCACCTGGATCGTGAACTCGAGTTTCTGCTCCCGCGTGCCGGATGAGTAACCGGTCAGCGGAAACTCGTTGAACAGGATGAAATCCGGCTTCTTGCCGGTGGTGCAGGCTTTGTTGATCCAGTAGGCCATGCGTTCGACATTGGTCGCGAGTCCTTCGCGCACCGACGGCGCCTTCTGCAGGTTCACGGGCGCATGCTGCACGACTTTCACGACGACGATGTCTTTCTCGAGCGGCACGGTCTCGTAGCTGCCATCCGGGCGCACGAGCTGGGGCACGGCAGGTGGTGCAGCCGGTGCCGCCGCCGCTGCGTGTGCCGCGCCTGGCAGTGCGGCACCTGCGACCAGGCCGGCAACCAGCGCCCCAATCCACTTCGTCGCTCCTGCCATGTCCAGCTCCCGGTGTCCCGATGGATACTGCAGCCATCGTACGGCTGGCATCGAGCCCGGGTCCATCGCGGCAACGGACTGATAGACTCGAGCGACCGAATGCCGGACAAGGCTTGCATGACATCGCTGCCGAGTGCTGCAGAGCTCGCCGCCCGCCACAAGGCGTTCTCGCGCCAACGCGCGATCGTCGCCTTCTTCGGCTATGCGCCGCTGATCGTGCTTTACCTGCTGACGCACAGCAGCGGGATGAAACAGCGGCTGCCTGAATCGAAAGAACTGGCGGTGCTCTACATCATCGTGCTTCCCATTCTGTGGTTCGCTGCCGTGACGCTGCTGTATCGGTGGCTCGGCCCGCGGCGGCATCGACTGCTCTGTCCGGGCTGCGCCCAGCCGCTGGTGTCGAGCAACTTCAAGCGCGTGGTGGAGGGCGGAGTTTGTCCTGCCTGCGGCAGTGCGGTCGTCGAGCCCGCGGTGACCGAGCCGAATCTGTCTGATCCTGAGTTGGGGAAAACCTGATGGCTGCAACGCGACGTGATCTGGTGTTGGGTGCCTCTGTGTTGGCCGCGGCGGTGTCCGGTGTCGCCGCAAGCAATGGCGCGAGTGCGCAGCCGCAGCGCCGCGGCATGGTGCGAGCCTGGCAGGTGGGCGAGCAGCGGGGCATCGACTCGCTGCAGCTGACG
>JBIITU010000054.1:0-12713 GCA_044340335.1 Steroidobacteraceae bacterium | reverse complement strand
GCCGGAACCCGCGGCTGGCGAGGTTGTCGTGCGGGTGCGCGCGTCCGCGCTGAATCATCGCGACCTCAGCATCGTCTCCGGGCGTTACGGCACCGCGAAGCCGCCCGGGCGCGTGGCGGTCGGGGATGGATCGGGCGAGATCGTCGAAGTCGGCGTGGGCGTGTCACAGTGGCAGCGCGGCGACCGAGTCACTGCGCCACATTTCGTCGATTGGGTCGATGGTGCCTATTCGCCAGCGATCTTCGCGCGCGATCTTGGCAACACGGCAGATGGCTGGCTCACGGAGCGCATCGTGGTGCCGGCGCACTCGCTGGTGCGTGTGCCGGAGGCGATGCCGCATGCAGACGCCGCCGCGCTTGGCGCTGCCGGCATTACGGCCTGGGCTGTCATCGAGTCCTTCGCTCAGGTCAAACCGGGTGACATCGTGCTCGCGCTCGGCACCGGCGGCGTTGCGGTGCTGGCGCTGCAGATCGCGAAGATGGCGGGTGCGACGTTCGCCATCACGTCGTCCAGCGATGCAAAGCTCGCGCTGATGCGGCAGCTCGGGGCGGATATCGTCGTCAACTATCGCACCCAGCCCGACTGGCCGGCGGCAGTGCGGGCTGCGACCGGGGGACGCGGTGTCGATATCGTCGTCGAGACCGTTGGCATGACGTCGCTGCCGCAGTCGCTCGCCTGCTGCGCGCCGAATGCGCGCATTGGCCTGCTCGGCGCGCTGGGCGGACGTCCGCAGGGAGCGAGTGACCTGTCGGCCATGATCGGAACCAACGCGGTCATCAAGGGGATCACGTCAGGCAGCCGGCGCATGCTCGAGGATCTGCTGCGAGCTTGCACCGCGCACAATCTGAAGCCGAAGATCGACCGTGTGTTCGGCTTCGAACAGGCTGACGAGGCCTACCGGTATCTGGAAAGCGGCGCCCACGTGGGCAAGGTTGTGATCGATCATGGCTGACGAAACAGGTTATGTGCCGCCCAGGGTGTGGGTGTGGAAGCAGGGCAACGGCGGGCAGTTCGCCCACATCAACCGTCCGGTCGCGGGGGCGACGCACGAACGCGAACTTCCGGTCGGCCGCCATCCGCTGCAGCTGTATTCGCTGGGCACGCCGAACGGCGTCAAGGTCACTGTGCTGCTCGAGGAGTTGCTCGCGTTGGGGCACAGCGGCGCCGAGTACGACGCGTGGCTGATCGACATCCGTGACGGCGACCAGTTCAGTTCCGGCTTCGTCGCCGTGAACCCGAACTCGAAGATCCCTGCGTTGCTCGATCGCGCGGGTCCTGCACCGATCCGCGTGTTCGAGTCGGGCGCGATCCTGGTGTATCTCGCCGAGAAGTTCGGTGAGTTCCTGCCGCGTGAACCGGCGTTGCGCGCCGAGTGCCTGTCGTGGCTGTTCTGGCAGATGAGCTCGGCACCGTTTCTCGGCGGCGGCTTCGGTCACTTCTATGCGTATGCGCCCGAGAAGTTCGAGTACCCGATCGATCGCTATGCGATGGAAGTGAAACGCCAGCTCGACGTGCTGGATCGACTGCTCGCGCAGCGCGAGTACGTCGCTGGCGACGCCTACACGATTGCCGACATGGCGATCTGGCCGTGGTACGGCGGCCTGGTCCTCGGTCAGCTCTACAACGCTGCGGAGTTTCTCGCCGTGCATGAGTACCGGCATGTGCTGCGCTGGGCCAACCAGCTCGCCGCGCGACCCGCCGTGCAGCGTGGCCGGCGTGTCAATCGGACCTCGGGCGAGCCGCAGGAGCAGCTGCGCGAGAGGCATGATGCGAGTGATTTCGACCGGGGGTAGATCTCATGAGCAAGACGGAACTTCGGCTTTCCGCAGCATCCTTCCGATTGCGCAAATCGCTTCTGGCATGCGCGATGCTGCTGCTGCAGTCGTGTGGCGGCGGCGGCGGTGGTGAGTCCGGCGGCGGGTCGTCGCCCCCCGCAATTCCACAGCAAGCGCCCGGTCCCGTGACGCTGTCCTATACGGGTTCGACGCAACTGGCTTCCGTTACAGATGACAGCGTTGGCCTGTTGGCGGACGACGCGATTGCAGCGATGCAGGTTCTCTGGGAGCTGGGCGGCGAGTTCGATCTGGCAAACGCCCCGGTGGGAGTCGTCAACCAGACGGTGAATGGCAGCCAAGGCGGTACCGCCGTCATCGTCGGGCGGATTCAGTCCGCCACCTCGGGCTGGATCCGGATCACCTATTCCGGCTTTCGCGAGCAGGACACGACGCTCGATGGTGTCGAGATCCAGGATTCGACGGGTGGTCCCGGGACTTTCGGTCCGCGCATCCGCAGGACTTTCGACAACGTCAGGATCCGCCAGACGGGTTCCGACACGACGATCAGCTGCAACGTGATCGTCGAGGAGTCGACGACCGGATCCCAACGCAAGCGCGTCACAGGCGATTTCGTCGTGCGTGACCAGGCGACCAACGGCCAGGTGAGACTCGAGAACGGCGCCATTGAGTTCACTCGGCCTAACGCTGTCAACACCTGGACTCTGTCGGGACGGTTCAGCGACAGCACGCGCGGCGCGGCGGAGCTACAAACCGTGGCTGCAGTCCAGACCGAGGGCCTGGTGCCCGAGCGCTACATCAGCGGTGGGCCGCTGCGGATCCGCGGTGCAGGCGTCCCGACCTTGTGGGTATCGCCGTTGAATTTCCGTAGTGTCGCGCTCGAGATCGACGGCAGCGGTCGCGGCGTTGCCGAGCGCACTGTGCGCCTTGACTGGGCGAGCGACTTTGCGGCGCAGATGCGGCCGTCAGGCACTGGTCGGCCTGCAGCGATCCTCGGCAATGATCGCAGTGTCGGTTCGGATGGTTCAGCGGTCAGCCTCGACGCCCGCTTCTCGTCGCACGGCGACGGACGATTGATGTCGTACCGCTGGCGAGTCGTTCAGGAGCCGCCAGGCGGTGTCGCCTCCATCGCCGCATCGGACCTGCCGCGCGCGACCGCCACGTTCACTGGACCTGGAGATTATCTGATCGAACTGGTCGCCAGTGACGGCACCCATTCGACACGCGATATCGTTGCCATGGAAGTTTCGGACCGCAATTCGCAAGACTCGTTGCGCTATCGAAGCGGGCAAGTGGTGTTTGCGCCACCGGCCCTGCGAATCGCTGCGGGCACGCGCGTCGACATCGATCTCACGCCGAGCGTAGGGGACTTCCCCGGCACCATCGTGAATTCGGCGGCAGTGTTTGATCCGTCGGGAAACGCCGTGACGCTGACGGGTTCGGGGCTCAAGCCGAGCTTCGTGCCCCAGTCTCCCGGTGTGTACACAATAGCAACCCGATTCACCAATCAGTCACGCTTCGACGAGGGGATCGACGCGGCATGGGTTTATGTGGGGCGCGAGCCCTGGCTGGATCGTCCGGCCTTGATGCGAACCAATCAGGGTGTCGTCAGGGGTGTGGCGGCGGCCCGTTTCGATGCCGTGCGCGGCACCGACCTGGCGGTGGTCAGCGTGCCACCATTCGGTGCGTCGGCGCCCTTCGGTCTGGATCTGACGGTCTACCGCGGCACTGTGCAGTCGAGACGTTTGCAATCGCCCGCGCGGCTGGATACGAACGTGGGTCCGGGCCTGCTTGCTGCAGATATCATCGGGGATGCACGCCCCGACATTGCTGCCGGTGTCGCTGCCGGCATTCGCGTCTACGAGCAGCGGCCTGACGGCAGCTATGCTGCACCCGTGCTGCTTGCAGGAGTCCCGGGCTGTGATCCACTCGTGATCCAGGAGGACTCGACGCTGCTGCTGCTCGACGCCAATGGTGACGGGCGCCAGGACGTCGTCCGCGCTTCTGTGTGTGGTGATCGTCTGGAGGCGTACTTGCGCCGTGCGGACGGCGCGCTGTCGGCAGCCGTCGCGTTGGCCGCTCTTTCCTCGACTCAAGTTGCTGCGGCAGCTGCAGATCTCGACGGTGATGGCCGAGCCGATGTTGTGACCCGCACCGATGCTGGGGATTACTTTGTGATCTACCAGCGTGCCGCGGGGGCATGGTCTGCGCCCTTGCTGATCAATAACGGTGGCAATAACGGAACGAATGTAGCTGCCAAGCTGTGTCTCGGCGACGTGAACGGCGACCAACGCGCAGACCTGATCACGAGCGCCAACATGCGTATCGCCGTGTTGCTGCAGACCGCCGGTGGCGCGCTTGCTGCGCCCGTTTTCTATCCGACCCGCGGCGGTCCGTCCCCTTGTGTCGTCACCGACCTGACGCGCGACGGACGCAACGACGTCGTGTTGACGCTGTCGTATCTCGCGCAGCGCACTGACGGCAGCCTGCAAGCGGAGGAGCGTGACCCGTTCCATTTAGTCGGGCCCGAGGCGGCGTCGGTGCTTTCGGATCTGGACGGCGACGGACGCATGGATGCCGTCTATGGTTCCGCGACCGATCTTCAGCTCCGGCCTGGCCTTTAGCGTGCCGTAGCTCGTCAAGACCCGCCGCGCCAGTTGGTCGGCGGCGCGGCATCTGGCACGACGTGGCGCAGGCGCTTGTAGAGCTGGCGTGTCTCGAGCAGGTTCCAGATCCGCAACATTGCTTCGACGGTGTCGAAGGGCTTGGTCAGGAAATCCTTGGCGCCGAGCGACAGTGCGCGCCGTTTCGCGTCGCGCGTTGCGTCGGCCGTGAGTACGAGCACCGGTCGGAAGTCGTCAGGCGCGCGGCAGCGCGCGAGGCGCTCGAGCACGGCGAAGCCGTCGAGGCCCGGCATCAGCAGGTCGAGCAGCACGAGATCGGGATCGAACGCCGTGTAGAGATCGACGACCTGGGTCGAGTCGGTCGTGCTGAGCACGTTGCCGAAACCTTCTCTGCCAAGCAGGTCTTCGAGCAGGCGGAGGTTGCCGGGCTGGTCGTCGACGATCAGGATCCGCGACGCGAGAATCTCTGCGTCATTCATGATTCGTATCGATCCAGCAGCGCGAACAGGCGCGGCACTTCGAGCGGCTTGGTCAGATAGTCCGCTGCACCGCTCGCGCGCAAACGAGCGACAGTCGCGGGCAGCGCATCCGCGCTCAGGATTGCAAACGGCATGTCGTGTACCGAGGGCGCATCGCGCAGCGCCTGCAGCACGGCTTCGCCCGACATGTCCGGCAGGTGCAGGTCGAGCAGAAGGAGATCGGGTGGTTGAGCGCGCACGCGCGCGAGTCCTTCGGTGCCGCTGTGCGCCACCTCGAGTCGCCAGTGGGGGCGTCTATTCATGACGGCCTTCATCAGGGCGATGTTGGGGCCGTTGTCCTCGATGTAGAGGACGTGGCGCGCAGGTTCGCGCGGCTCCGCCGGGATGCCGGTCTGCGCGGCGGTGACCTGCGTGTCTGCGTCCAGCGATGCATCGGCACCGGCGAGCACGAGGGTGAACGTGCTGCCGCGCCCGGGCTCGCTCTGCACTTCGATGCTGCCTTGCATCCGCTTCATCAGCTGGTGGGAAATCGCCAGTCCGAGACCGGTGCCCTCGACGCCGCGCTTCTCGGCATCGAGTCGTTCGAAAGGCGAGAACAGCCGCTCGATCTGCCCCGGCGCAATGCCGATGCCGGTGTCGGTGACCGAGATCCGGACTTGCTCCATATCGCGCATGGCCGACAGCTGCACGGAGCCGCCCGCATGGTTGAACTTGATGGCATTGCTCAGCAGGTTCAGCAAAACCTGCCGCAATCGCTGGCGATCAGCCTGCACGGCTATCGAGCCCGAGTCCACGACGTTCAGATGGATGCTGCTGCGGGTGGCGAGCGGGGAGATGAGCCCCTGCAACTCCTGCAGTAGGGGTGCCAGCGCCACGGGCTGGGGGCGCAGGCTGATCTCGCCGGATTCGATCCGCGCGATATCGAGCATTTCGTCGATCAGTGACAGCAGGTGGCGTCCGGCGCCGAGCACTTGCTCGACGCTGGCGGCGCTGGACGTGGTGCGAAGGTCGGTCTCGAGCAACTGCGCGAAGCCCAGGATCACGTTCAGCGGCGTGCGAAGTTCATGGCTCGTGCGCGACAGGAACTCTGTCTTGGCTTCGTTTGCACTGCGCGCCTGTTCGGCACGCTCGGCCAGCAGCAGGCTCGCGCGATGCAGGCGCTCAGCGAGCTGGCCGATCTCGTCGCGCGCGACGGGCGGCGGCATCAGCGGTAGGCCGCTGGCAAGCCGCTCAGCGTTGGTCGCGGCGGTCTGCAGCGGCCGGATGATGCCCACTGACAGCATCCACAGCGCGATCGCCGCGCCCGCTAGCCCGACGACCGCCAGCACCACGTTCGCGATGGATTCCCGGCGCCGTGCGATGGTCGCAGTCTCGAGCCGCTGCGTGACCAGCCGCGCTTCCTCTTCGCCTAGCTCGGTGATCTCCGTGCGCAGTTCGTCCAGCACCTGCTTGCTCGAGCGCAGATGTGACTGCAGCGCCTGGGGTGCGAGCTGCGCGCCCTCTCGGCGCAGCGTATCGAGGCTCGCGCGCTTGATCGCGAGCAGCTGCTCGGCCCGCGCGAGTCGACGCGCCTGCTCCGGGTCGATGATCGTCTGCTGCAGCGTGTTCAGCGTGGGCGGAATGCGTTGCTCCGCGTTCCAGTACGGCGAGAGGAATTCCTCTCGCCCTGTCAGCAGGTAACCGCGCACGCCGGATGCCGCCTCTGCGATCAAGGTGTGCAGCGCCTGGATGTTGGCGCGTGTCGTCAACGTGCGCTGCACGTCGTCGGTGGCGCGGCTGATGTCCCGCTGCAGCGTGTAGTTCGAGGACAGCGCCGCGAGCAGCAGCGTCAGCGGCAGCGCAACCACCGCGGCGCCTTTCCAACCCAGCGACCAGTCCTGCCAGCGCGTCCGTGCCAGATTCATTTACCGAGACCCCATTCCGTGGCCCTGACTGCGGCCTGAGTTCGATCCCGCACGCCCAGCTTGTGCAGGATCCGCTCGATGTGCACCTTGACCGTGCCGGGCGCGATGCCGAGCTGTTGCGCGAGCTCCGCGTTGCTGAGGCCGCGCGGCAGCAGCGACAGTACCTGCTGTTCGCGTGCCGTGAGGCTCGCGATCAGTGCGATCGCTTCGCGGCGCGGCGCGCGTGACGCGCGCGGTGCGCGCGGCTCCTCGACTATGCCGGCAAGTATGGCGGCGAACGCCTGCAGCGTCACCGTATCGTCGGCGTCGGGCGGTGCAATCGGGTGACCGCTCGACAGGGCCAGCAGGCCGCCGACCTGGCCGCGATAGCGCAACGGCAACAGCACTTCCACCGCGGCGGCTTCCCGGCCCACCATCCGCAAAGGGCTGACGGTCCGCTCGCGCACGAGGATGGGCAGGCCGAGTGCCGTGCCCAACGCCCCTGTGGCGGCGACTCGCGCGCCGGGCGGCAGGGCCAATCCCTGCGCGGCCTGCACGGTCAGGCCGCCGGACTCGAGGCGCAGCGCCGCCGCCGTGTCGGCCGCGAGGAAGCCTTGCGCGTGCGCCAGTGCCAAACGCAGCGCTGACTGGGGCTGGCGTTCGTCTGCCGCTGCCAGGCAGGCGGCTTCGAGCAGTCGCAGACGGCTGGTTTCGCGGGCCGATTCGCGCAGTTGGGAGCGCAGCGCTCGCGCGCTGGTCGAGGGGTCGTCAGTCATCCATAAAGTATATGCCGAACAGCAGATACTCGGATATGCCGTAAGGCCAATGCCACCGGGAGACCCTGCCGCGACACTGCACGCCGTTCCGGTCTACTCACTCATTTGGAGTTCAACCTCATGGATTCGACGTTCAAGCTTCGCACTATGTCACTGGCTCTGGTGGTTGCGGGCGGACTCGCAGCGGGCGGCGCGGCGCTGGCCAAGGGCAATGTCGCGACCCACTCGGGTGCACCGGCTCCGGTTGCCAGCCACAACATTTCAGAAGCCGACGTGCTTGCTGCCCAGCGCGCCTGGGGTGAAGCGCTGGTGCAAATCTCCACGGACTTCGAGCAGGGCGGCCTGCCCAAGGCGAAGGCCACTGCTGAAGCCGTGCTCGATGCGGCCTACGGCTACAACATGGGCCCGGTGCTGTTCAAGCCGACGCTGACGACGACCCCGCAGACGTTCCGCACGACCCGTGCCGGCGCGCTGGCGTACTTCGTCGGCGGTGACTCGGCCTTCCCGGCCGACACGGGCTTCGCGCTGAAGGGCTGGCGTTCGGTCGAGATCCGCAACGCCGCGCTGTATCTGAACGGCGATACGGCGATGTCGATGGGCAACGTCATGATCACCGACAAGAGCGGCAAGGTCACGACGGTCGACAAGACCTGGGGCTATGCGCGCGACGACAAGGGCGCGCTGCGCATCGTGCTGCACCACTCGTCGCTGCCGGTTCCGAAGTAAGCGGCAGTCGCATCAAGGCGGCGGCTCGACTCCGGTCGGGTCGCCGCCTTTTTTCATGGTCGGCACGAAACGGCGCGTGCCGACGCGCCAGGCCTGGATGGCCAGCGCGACGACGGTGACCGCCGTGCCAACCAGCAGCGCGGGCTCGATGCCCGTCGCGGCGATCGTGCGCAATGCGCCCGACGCGAACCACGCCAGTGCCAGCCAGGCGACCGGCGGAGCGAAAGAGCAGAACCCTGCAGCGAGTGCGAGGCCGGCCGAGCCCAGCAACCCGAGCGGCACGCCCCAGGCGACCAGCACACTGGCCTGCGCTTGGCCTGCCGCGGGCAACGCGATCATCAATGTCAGCGCCAATACCAGCAGTGCTGGAATCGCGGGCTGTGGTCGGCAATGGGCAAGCAGCTGGGGCAGCATCTCAGGAGCGAGGATCGACGACTTCCGCGAGGGCGCGATAGCGCGGCGCACGGTCATCGACCACGGGGCGGGCGCCGTCGTTGTCGAACAGCATGATGCGTTCGGCATCGTCCACCGGCCACGCCGGCCGACCGCGCGGCGCCGGGACGCCGCTGCGCGCGAACTCGACCCAGTAGTCCATGGCAGCATCCGAGACGGCACGATCGCGCGCGCCGACGGGCCACGGCGAGGCATCGAGATTGCCGAACACGTAGGGCAACTCGCCACTGTGCGGCAGGCCGGCATGACTCGCTGCAGCAGCTTCAGGCAGCACTGCGAAACGGTAGCGATAGGTCGGGTGGCCCTGGGCGCGATGGAACTGCGCGAAACTGCGCAGCATCGCCGCGAACGTGAAGTCGCTGATCATGTGCTGCTCGTAGGCTGCGGCACCGCCATACGCAGCTTCGAGACGGGCATCGTCCTGCGGCGTCATGAACGCGGCCGTGATCCTGCGGAACTGCTGCATGACCGCAGGCGGCAGGCGCGGCGTTTCCTGGTCGGTGGCGCCGATCATCAGCGTCACGGCAGCCACGCGGCCGGCGCGCAGTGAGGTCCACATGTCCTCGACGACATACCGGCCGTCGATGACGGGAATGCCGCCGCTGACGCCATGCGGCGGCAATGACTGCAGTTGCGCCGACGTCAGTCCCCGCAAGACGGGCACGTCACTCGCCTCGATGCCGATCGCCCGCAGCAGTTCGACGCCGTCCTGCTCCGCAGCTTGCTTGCCATCCGGTGCAGTGCTGGCGAGGCGCGGATAGGAGCCGCGGTAGTAGCCCGATTGCACGATGGCTCGATGGAACAGTCCGCGCGCTTGCGGACTCAGCAGCATTGCCTGCACTGAGAACGCGCCGGCCGATTGCCCAAAAACGGTGACCCGCCGCGGATCGCCACCGAACGCAGCGATGTTCCGCTGCACCCATTGCAGCGCGGCGATCTGGTCCATCAGCCCGTAGTTGGCGACACGGCCGCCGTCCGCGGCCTCGCGCGACAGGGCGGGGTGTGCGAAGAATCCCGGATAACCCACGCGGTAATTGACGGACACGAGCACGACGCCGCGGCGCGCGAGCGCGGCACCGTCGTACACCGTCAGTGATGCAGCACCGCGGGTCAGGGAGCCACCATGGAACCAGACCATGACAGGCAGACGACCGCGAGCCTTCGCGGGGCGCCAGACGTTCAGGTAGAGGCAGTCTTCGCTGACGGCTGCGCCGAGCGCGCGCTCCCCGGCGCCAGGGGGCGGTTGCAGGCAGGCGTTGCCGAACTGCGTCGCGGCGCGCTCGGTGCGCCAGTGGGGCACGGGCTGCGGCGCGCGCCAGCGCAGTGCACCTACCGGCGGCGCAGCGTATGGGATGCCCTTGAAGCTGACTGTGTCGGCGCTGCTGGCGCCGCGCACCGTGCCGCTGTCGAGTCGCACGACATCGACCGCGGCGAGCGACAGTGGGAGCGCGGCCCCGGCCCAGACCAGCAGACCCAGAACGGCGTATCGACGCATTGCAGACCTCCAGCGAACGAGTGTAGCGACAACGCCGGGTGTCATGCCGTCGGCATTACTGCACGGCGCGATATTGAGACGCCGCGCTTTCTGGCAAGCTCGGTGCCCATGACGCAAGACACACGCCGTGAACTGTTCCCGGACCTGGCCCGCGCCGCCGCACTGTGCGGGATCGCGCTCGTCAATGTCGGGCTGTTTGCCTATCCCGCCACGAAGGGCTACGCGGCGGAGGCGCTCGCCACACCCGTGGATCAGGCGGCCTGGTTCGCCGTCGCCGCACTGTTCCTGTACAAGTCGTACACGCTGTTCTCGTTCATGTTCGGCGTCGGCTTCGCGCAGCAGATGGCGTCCGCGGAGCGCGACCAGGCCGGCTTCGCCGGTCGCTATGCGCGCCGCATCATCGGGCTGCTGTTGCTTGGGATGGCGAACATCTGGCTGCTGTTCTACGGCGACATCCTCGTGATTTATGCGTTCTTCGGCTCGCTGTTGTTCCTGTTCCGGAATGCGAGCGTGACGCGGCTGATCCGCTGGGGTCGCGGTCTGTATGTGCTCCAGATAGTCATCACGTCACTGTTCGCGCTGTCGATCTGGACGTGGTCTGCGTTTGCACCCGACGAACTGGCGACCGAACTCGAAGCGCTCGCGACCGAGGCGGCGCCGAGCTTCACCGCGTTCCGCTCGACCGACTTCGCCACGGTGGCGGCATTCCGCATGGACTCCTGGCTGCAGGACATCGGCTTCGTGCTGGCCTTGCAGGGCTTCGGGGTCATAGCCTTCTTCCTGTTCGGACTCGCCGCCGCGCGTGACGGTCTGCTGCGTGATCCGTCGGCGCCGTTCTGGCAGCGCAGCCGTCGCGTCTATCTGCCTGTCGGCCTCGCGCTGAACGCGATCGGAGCCTGGTTGATGGTCAGTGCCGAGAACATGCTGGATACGCGCGAGTTCATGGGGCTCGCGCTGATCACGCTGGCGAGCCCGTGGTCGACGGCGGGGTATCTCGGCCTGATCGCCGGCTGGGCGCAGCAACCCGACAGTGCGTTGCGACGCTTCATGGCGCGGGCCGGCTCGGCATCGCTGACCGCCTACCTGCTGCAGGGTCTGCTGCTGTCGCTGGTGTTCTGCGGCTACGGCCTCGGGCTGTACGGCGAGGCCAGCGCCGCTGCCTGCGTGCTGATCGCCGCGCTCGCGGCGTTCGCCTCGCTCGCGTTCTGCAGCCTGTGGCGCGAGCGCTTTGCGCGCGGTCCCGTCGAGTCGCTGCTGCGCCGCTGGACCTACCTCGGCAGTACAGGGCCTCGCTGACGCATGGATGTCGATGCCATCGTCAATGCCTGGGTCGCCCCGGTCGCAGACGCGATCGCGAGCGTCGTGTTCTTCTCGATCGACGTCGGCGGCGCGGCGCTGCCGTTGATTGTCGTCTGGTTGATCGCGGGCGGCGTCGTCTGCACCTTGGCGTTTCGTTTCATCAACCTGCGCGGCTTCACCCATGCGCTGCGGGTTGTGCGCGGCGACTTCGCCGGCGGCGGTGCAGCCGGCGAGACCACGCCGTTCCAGGCCTTGACCACGGCCGTGTCGGGTACGGTCGGCCTCGGCAACATCGCGGGCGTGGCGATTGCCGTCAGTCTCGGCGGCCCCGGTGCGGCGCTGTGGATGGTGTTCGCCGGCTTTCTCGGCATGAGTGCGAAGTTCGCCGAAGTCACGCTCGCCGTGAAGTATCGGCGCGTGCGCGCGGATGGCACGGTCAGCGGCGGGCCGATGTACTACATCCCGATCGCCCTGGCGCGGGTCGGCCTGCCGCGCGTGGGCGTGTTCCTGGCGGGCTTCTTTTGTGTGGCGACCATTGGCGGCTCGCTGACGCTGTTCCAGGTCAACCAGTCGTTCGAGCAGTTCCGCGCCGTCACGGGATTCGAGCAGGGTTTCGTCTTCGGGCTCGCCATCGCGCTGTGGGTCGGCGTGATCCTGTTCGGCGGCATGCGCCGGATCGCGAAGACCACCGACAAGCTCGTGCCGCTGATGTGCGGCATCTACATCATGGCCTGCATCGTCGTGCTGATCGCGAATGCGGCGCAGCTGCCCGCCGCGCTCGCCACCATCGTCCACACGGCGTTCGTGCCCGAGTCCGTCGTGGGCGGCATCATCGGCGCGATCGTGCAGGGCTTTCGTCGCGCGGCTTTCTCGAGCGAGGCGGGGCTGGGATCGGCACCGATGGCGCACGCGACCGTGCGCACCCGCGAGCCGATGTCGCAGGGTTTCGCGGCGCTGCTCGAGCCTTTTCTCGACACGGTCGTGATCTGCATGCTGACTGCGCTGGCGATCGTCGTGACCGGCGTCTACCAGCAAGGCGGCGAGGTTCAGGGTATCGCGCTGACCTCCGCTGCGTTCGCGACGGTCGTGCCGTGGTTTCCGATCGTGCTGTCCATCGCTGCAATCCTGTTCGCGCTGTCGACCGTGCTGAGCTGGGGGTACTACGGTGAGCAGGCCTGGACCTGG
>JBIITU010000301.1:0-4380 GCA_044340335.1 Steroidobacteraceae bacterium | reverse complement strand
CGGCGCCGCTGTGGAATCCGCCCGAGGTCCTGCGCGACAACCTGCACAAGCGCTATCTGCTCGAACTCGCCGCCCGCGGCGTGCCGGTCGTTCCGACCGAACTGGTCGCACGGGGTGCGGGCGGCACGCTGGCCGAACGGCTCGCGGCGCGTGGCTGGCGAGATGTCGTCGTCAAGCCGGCGGTCGGTGCCGGTTCGTTCGAGACCCACCGGCTCGCCGACGGCGCGAGCCCGGCGGGCGAGGCCTTGCTGGCGCGACTCACGGCCACGCTCGATGTGCTGATCCAGCCGTACCAGGCCAGCGTCGAGGCGCATGGCGAGCGCGCGCTGGTGTGGATCGCCGGCACGTTCACCCATGCAGTGCGCAAGTCGCCGCGCTTCGCGGACGGCGTCGAGCAGGTGTCCGCGGCACTGCCGTTGTCGGCGGCGGAGCGCGCTGTCGGCGAGGCGGCACTGGCACCGTTGGCAGATCAACTGCTGTACGCGCGGGTGGATGTGGCGCCGGATGCAGCCGGGCAGCCGCAGGTCATGGAACTCGAGCTGGTCGAGCCGTCGCTGTTCCTGCTGCAGTCGCCGTCGGCGCTCGCGAGGCTGGCCGATGCTGTACTGGAACGGCTTCGCTAGATTGACTCAAGAGAGAATCAATAAAAAGATAAAGTTACTTATTGGTTTGATTATCAGATCAGTGTGCCCAATTTTTGAGATTAGTTCTCATTTGAGATAGTGTCGCGTTACCTGTCATGAGGTCTGCGACGATGCATCCGGCGACCCGCGTTCTGCTGCTCCTGTGCTGCCTGTTCTGGTTGGCGACTTCGCCGGCCTGGGCGCGCGATGAACTCGTGTTCGTGTTCCAGAAGCAGAAGGAACCGGAGCAGCTCAAGGTCGCGGCCGACCGGCTGGCTGCAGTGCTGACGCGCGATCTGGGCAAGCCCGTGCGGGTCGTCGTGCCGGTCGACTATTCAGCCTCCGTGCAGGCGCTGGTCAGCGGCCAGGCGGATGTCGCCTACCTGAGCGCGTTGCCCTACCTGCTGGCCCGCCGTGACGGCGGCGCCGAACTGCTGCTCGCCGAGCAACGCGTGGACGCCGCCGGCAAGGCGCGCACGGATTACGACTCGATCTTCGTCGTGCGGGCCGATTCACCGCTGCGCGGTTTCGCCGACTTGAAGCGCGACGCCGCCCAGTTGCGCGTCGCGTTCACCAGTGCCACCAGCACCAGTGGTTACGTGTTCCCGTACCGGCGCTTCATCGAGGCGGGCCTGCTGCCGAAGCGCGGCGATCCGCGGCGCGCGTTCCGCTCCGTCGTGTTCGCTGGCAGCTACACGCAGGCGCTGCGCGAGGTGGCCGAAGGTCGCGCCGATGTCGCCGCCGTCAGCGACTACACGCTCGAAGGCCCGCGCGCCGATGTCTACCTGCCCGCCGCCGAGCGTGCCGGCCTGCGTGTGCTGGCGCGCACGCCGGGCGTACCGACGCACCTCGTCGCCGTGCGGCGCGGCCTCGATGCGAAGACGCGCGCGCAGGTGCGCGCCACGCTGTTGCGGCTCGCGCGCGACGAGCCGACGCTGCTGGCGGATGTCTATGGCGCGTCGCAGTTCGTCGATGCAGACGGTCGGCGCCACGTCGCTGCCGCGGTCCGCGCGATCGAGTACACGGGCATCCCGATCGAAGGGCTCGCGCGCTGACGCGCGCCGCCGCCGTGCTGCGCGAGGACATCTCGCTCAAGCAGGTGTCGCTGCTGCAGGGCGATGGCGTGCGCGTGCTCGACCGGGTCGATCTCGAGCTTGCGCCGGGCGAGCATGTCGCCATCGTCGGTCCCTCCGGCAGCGGCAAGACGAGCCTGCTTCGGGTGCTGGCGGGCGAACTCGCGCCGACGTCGGGCGAACTGCAGCGCAGCGGCCGCGTCGCGAGCATCCATCAGGATTTCCGGCTCGTGGGCACGGCCTCTGCGCTCAGCAATGCGTTGCATGGCGCGGCGGCCGAGGTCGGCTTCTGGCGCAGCCTCGGTGCCTGGCCCGCGGCGACGCGCGCGCGCGCCGTCGAGTGGCTGCAGCGGGTCGGGCTCGGCGCACGTTTGCAGCAGCGGGTCGATCGGCTCAGTGGCGGTGAACAGCAGCGCGTCGCGCTGGCCCGCGCGCTGATGCGACGGCCGTCGCTGCTGCTGGCCGACGAGCCCGTCTCGGCGCTCGATCGGCCCTCGGCCCGCGCCCTGATGCAGCTGCTCGACGCGCTGCGAAAGCAGCACGGCATCACGGTCGTCTCGGTGCTGCACGATGTCGGCCTCGCGCGCGAGTTCGCCGATCGGGTGCTGACGCTGCGGGACGGACGGCTCATGCCGCTGGATCCGCAGACCGACGCCGCCGCGACGCCGATGGTGCCCGCCGCAGAGGTGCCGCTCGCAGCAACGCAGGCTGACGCCGCTGCTGCGGCCGCTGCGCCCGGCTGGGAGCTCGGGCCCGAAGCCGAGTTCGCTGCCGCGCGGGCCGCCGAGGCCGCGCCGTCACCCTGGCGCTGGCTCGGGCGTGCCGTCGGCACGGCGGTGTTCGCGCTGCTGTGCGCCTGGGCCGTCAGCGCGCTGGACCTGCGCTGGCCGGGCGATGGCGCGGCGGCGCAGGCGGCCCGCTTCGTCGGCCAGCTCGTGCCCGATGCGCGCGAGTGGGCCGCGCTCGATTGGCAGGCGCTGGGCATCGCGATGCGCGACACCCTGCTGATGGCCTGGCTCGCCACCTTGTGCGCGATCGCGCTGTCGCTGCCGCTCGCCGCAGCGGCCGCGCGCAACGTCGCGCCTGCGTGGCTGCGACTGCCCACCCGCGCGCTGCTCAATGCGATTCGTGCCGTGCCGTCGCTGCTGTGGGCCCTGCTCGCGGTCGGTGCATTCGGTCTCGGCGCGCTGCCCGGCATCGTTGCGCTGGCCATCTACTCGCTCGGCTACCTGACCAAGTTCTACTACGAGGCGCTCGAGAGCGTGCCCGCACCGGTGCCGCAGGCGTTGCGCGCGCTGGGCATGGGCGGCGCGCAAGCCTTCCTCGCCGGCGTGCTGCCGGCGAGCCGCCTCGCGTTGCTGTCGGCGAGCGTGTTCATGCTGGAGTACAACTTCCGCACCGCCACCGTGCTCGGCGTCGTCGGTGCTGGCGGCATCGGCTATGAGCTCAAGCTCGCGATCGACTGGGGCAACTGGCATGTGGTCGGCGTGATCCTCGCGGTGCTGGTGGCGGCGGTGATCCTGTTCGATGCGCTGGCATCGCGGTTGCGGCGCGCGCTCGGCTAAGATCCGGCGATGAATGCCATTCGCTGCGGCTACGCCGATGGCCGCTCTGGCCAGGTGCATTACCGCGAGCTCGCTGCTCCGACGCCGCGCTGCGCGGAACCGCTGGTGCTGCTGCACTGGGCGCCGTCGAACGGTCGCCAGTACGAACACATGCTGCCGCTGTTCGCGGCGCGCGGCCTGCGCGTGCTGGCGGTCGACATTCCGGGTTACGGCCGCTCGCACAAGGAAACCGCCGGCTGGAGCTGCGCGCAGATGGCCGAGGAGATCGCGGTCGCGCTGCATGCGCTGGGCGTGGCGCGCGGCTTCGTGTTGGGCGGGCACCTGTCGGCGGCGATCGCCGCGGAGCTTGCGATTGCCGAGCCCGCGCGCTGGCCGCGCGTCGTGCTCGATGGTTCGCCCACGCTGCTGCCGGCGGAGATGGCGCATCTGCTGCAGCGCTTCGCAGGCCTGTCGCCCGCGCTCTCGGACGACGGCGCACATCGCCGCTTCGTCTGGGACATGACGGAGCGCTTCCTCGGTGAATGGGATCCGGATTACCGTGTCACGCCCGAGACGCTGCCGGTGCAGTACGCCTACATGGCGGATTACCTGCAGATGGGCTTCGCGCCGATTCGCGCTTTCATCGACCCGGCGAACAGCCAGAAGGGCGGGCTTGGGACCTATCGCGCGCTCGAGCGCTGGCCGCTGATCGAAGCGCGGGTGCTGGCGATGACGGCCGAACGCGAGGCGCTGAAGCCTGGGCATGAACGCGCCGTTGCGCTGCTGCGCGATGTGCGCGAACACTGTTTCGCGGGGTCACATCCGATCATGAATCCCGCGCGTGCCGCCGAGTACGTCGACGTGGTCGCGGCGTTCCTGCTCGCGGACTAGGGCCGTGTTGTACTACCTGACGACCTTCAGCGAGCGCGCATGGCGCGCGATGCCGAGCGCGCCAGAGCGCACGACTTCGAGGATTTCCGCGCCGCCGGCCAGATCCTCGATGAAGCGGTTGACGTCGGCTTCACTCGCGGTCAGCTCGACGATGAAGCCGTCGACGACCGGATCGAGCACCTTGCCGCTGGCGCGCACGACATAACCGCGCACGGCGTCGGCCTGTTCAGGCTTGACCTTGAGCTTCAG
>JBIITU010000302.1:0-4380 GCA_044340335.1 Steroidobacteraceae bacterium | reverse complement strand
CTACGGGCGCGCAGCCCATCGAAGGGCAGCCGGTTCCTGTCTACATTTGGCTGACGACAGAGTTTGATAATGGGGACATTTCGCGTATCGCTATTCACGAGATGGCGGCGATGAACCGGTGGTGCGTTCCGGTTGAGGAGCCGAGGCACGACTACTACTCTCTGTATCTTGCACTTTGGATTGCGGATCGCTGGTAGCCGACGTCAAGGATCTTGCTTGTCCTTGACTTGAGAGCCTCGGCAATGGGCTCGGCACACTGTCGGACTTCGATGCAGTCACGGGCCGCATGGATTCGATCGCGACCGGGCCGGGCGGCAGCGCCTCGATCCAGAACCTCGCCTACCTGTGGGACAACGCCGGCAATCTGATGCAGCGGCAAGACAACAACCAGGGCCTGAGCGAGAACTTCTACTATGACAACGTGCATCGCCTCGACTACTCGACTCTGGGCGGCAGCACGAACCTGGACGTGACCCTGGACGCCAAAGGTAACCTGACGAGCAAGTCCGGTGTCGGCACGTATACCTACCATGCCACCAAGGTGCACGCGGTGGCGAGCATCAACACCGGTGGCGGAACGCTCTCGTTCAGCTACGACAACGTCGGCAACATGACCAACCGCAACGGCACGACGCTGACCTGGTATGCGAACAATCTGCCGAAAGCCATCACGAAGGATGCGAACAATTCATCAATCTTCGAATACGGGCCGAACCGCGCGCGCTGGAAGCACATCTACAAGACGGGCGGGACTACGTTCACGCACACATACATCGGGGGCCTGATGGAGAAGGTCGTCTCGGGGGGCGTGACCGAGTTCAAGCACTTCGTTTCAGTTCGCGGTCAGTCGATCGCGCTGTACTCGCGAAAGTCGACGGGCACCAATGCGATCTACTATCGGCACGATGATCATCTCGGCAGCACCGAGCATTTGACGGATGGGGCCGGCAGCAACGTTGTGATGCAGAGCTTCGGCGCGTACGGTCAGCGGCGCGGCACGAATTGGACCGGCACGCCGACGCCCGCCGAACTCGCGACGATCAACAGCACGACGCGCAAGGGGTTCACCGAGCACGAGATGCTGGATTCGACCGAGCTCGTACACATGAATGGCAGGGTGTTCGACCCGGTAACGGGCCGGTTCGTCAGTGCCGATCCGTTTGAGGATTGTGCGCTCGAGACTCAGGGCCTAAATCGCTACGCTTACGTGGGCAACCAGGCCGTTTCGAAAACGGATCCGACGGGGTTTTGTAGCGAAGGTTGGGACTGCGTGTCCGGCTACTCTGACATTTCCATCTACAACCCGCTGAATCAAGGCCGATGGACGATCTACGGTACGGATGTGCACCTAGCGCTCACTTTGCACATGGAGATGCATGCCATCGGCGTTGCATATGAGTGGAGCCTTGGTAACGTTCAGCCAGTGTGGGAAGAACCGATGAGGACGACGCCAGGCGCGCCAAAGCCGGATTGGTTCCCAGCTTGTTTGGATTGGCCGGGATTTCCCGAGAGGAAGCCAGAACTGTCCTGTTTGGACCAGTGCCCGACCTACCTGGCCGATCTGGTTAGTGATTGCTTCAGCGGACGTTGTGGAATGTTTCCGAACGCCCTGTGCGGCGTTCTTCAGCAGCTCTGGCCTTCTGAGTGCGCCCACCATTGTGGTGGATCCTGAGGTGCGAAATGCGGTCCATTAGATTCGCGCGATACGGTGTGTGGTCAATTGTTGCAATTGTATCGCTCTGGAGCGCTTTCTGGATTGGCCACGTTTATGGGAGCGCGCTTGGCGGGCGCATGATGACTATTTCGGTGCTCAGTAGCCTTGCCACATTCGAGAACATTGCCCAGTACCAGTGTGCAAATGCCGAAACGGCGGCGTTACCGGTTTGTGAGGAGGTCTCGCGGCAGATCAAGCAATACGACCTCTTCGTCAGTACGGCGGGCCTCGCTACGCTCACGCCCGTATCACATGTGCTGCTCGCACCGCTCTTTGAGATTGGTCGTCGCAAAGCAGTCTTGCAAGTCACTCGCTGCGATCCTGATGCACCGCTGCAACGGCGTCGTCGTGAAGCAGGTCGCGACGAAGGCTGCACCCATCTTCGATAACGCGCGCGGCCACACTGTCGACGAGAGCCTCGGCAATGGGCTCGACGGTGTTGGTATCAGCGACAACGCGCAAGGTCGGCGCGGGCGGCGGCGTCCTCAGCGTCGATCTCAGCCTCGGTCAGGGCGGGCTCGAGACTGGCGCGCTAGCCCATGGTGTCGAAGAGCTGGTCGACCTGGCGCTTCTGCATCACTTCGCGTAACCGCGCGGCGATCGCGTCATCGCGCAGGAGCCCGGCGGACTGCGCCTGGCGAGCGAGCTCGTCGGGCAGACGTACGGTGACGTTGGTCATGAGGGTCTCCTTCAGGCGCTCGCCGAGAGGTTCTGGGCTCGCGCCGCATTCATCCAACCTCGGGCGTCGGCCGCGCTGATGATCCCTGTTTCGGCAGATTGGAAGGATGGATGCCGCAATGCTGCTGGCTTCGGAAACGGGCCGCGGACGTCAAGCGGCGCGACTGTTCGGTATGATTGTGTCTGGAGGCGGACGGAGGGCCGATAAACTGCCACTTCAGGAGCGCGGCACCCTCGATCGCACCCTACAAAATCCAGACTTTCGTAAAGTATTGTTTTTAAAAGCCGCCCCCGTAGCTCAGTGGATAGAGCGACCGCCTCCTAAGCGGTAGGTCGTCGGTTCAACTCCGGCCGGGGGCGCCACTTCACGCGCGAAGCTCCGGCAATGTCAGCCCCGACCGATCTCGTCGAGGCGCTGCTGCAGCGCCAGCCGGTCGATCGAAGCGAGTGGCAGGCTGGTGAACGCCTTGAGGCGATTCTCGAGCGACTTGAATGCCTCGCGGAACGCCAGTGATTTTTGCGCGTCATTGCCCTCGACCGCCGCGGGGTCCGGAATGCCCCAGTGTGCGGTCATGGGTTGGCCGGGCCACACGGGGCAGACTTCACCGGCGGCGTTGTCGCAGACGGTGAACACGAAGTGCAGGGCAGGCGCGCCGGCGCGCGCGAATTCATCCCAGCTCTTGCTGCGCAGTCCGTCGGTGGGCAGATTGAGCTGCCGCAGCAGATCGATTGCGAATGGATTGACCTCGCCCTTCGGAAAGCTGCCAGCGCTATAGCCGCGGAAGCGGCCGCCGCCGACGTGATTCATGATCACTTCGGCGAGGATGCTGCGCGCGGAGTTGCCGGTACACAGAAACAGGACGTTGTACGACTTCGCTTCGTTTGACATGGCTTCTGGGTGCTCGTTGCCGGGTTAGCCGCAGCAGGACTTCGCGCTGATGTTCTTGGGCGCGCAGCAGGCCGCTGCGACGGGCTCCTCGACGGGCGCGATGCCGATACCCGACGCAGGCGCGGAAAACGTGGGCGCGCCGCGCAGCGAGTGAAACGTTTCCCATGCGATTCCCTGCGGGTCGGTCACCCAGTACTTGTCGGATTCGGCGTAGCAACAGGTGGTGCCCATCTCTTCGACCAGGCTCGCATCTGCGCGTTGCAGCTGGCTCTTGAGGGCAGTCAGTTCCTCGGCCGCATCGACCTGAAACCCGAGATGGTCGATTCCTTTGGCGGTGCCGCGCCGCGAGATCGCGAAGTTGACCCTGGGGTCGTCGAGCATCCACTTCGCGTAGTCGGCCTGCGCGACGGATGGCGCTGCGCCGAACAGCGTCGAGTAGAACGTGATGCTCTTGCTCAGGTCCTCGACGGATACATGAACGTGGAAGCGCTTCATGCGAGTCTCCTCTGCTTCTGGATCCTGATAGGCGCTGCTGCGGGCGCGCATTCAGGCGCGCAACCTGGCGCCGCGAGCACGCAGCAGTTCTCGGTCAGAAATGAAACCAGCGCGTTCATGCGGCCGAAGTTGGCGCTGTAGTGCAGGAAGCGCCCGTCGCGCCGGGACTCGACCAGCCCGGCGTGCAGCATCTCTTTCAGGTGGAAGGAAAGCGTGGGCGCGGACACGCCGAGCTTGTCGCTGAGTGCGGTGGGCGTGTAGCCAGCGGGGCCGCGCTTGACCAGCAGCCGGAAAACATCCAGCCGGGTCGGTTGCGCGAGGGCGCCAAGCGCGGTCACTGCGTCATTAGTTTTCACAATTCCATTATTATCGAAATATCTAGGGATGGCAAGCAGTGGCATGGGATGGCGGTGCCGCGCGGGTGGGCCGGTTGGCAGGCCTGCCGCAGGCTCGACGATGTATACGGTAATATCCAGCACTCGAATCGAAGCGGGAGCTGGCTCGGATGTATGCGCGTCGCTGGTTGATCGCCATCGTGTTGGCGGTGGCGGCATGCTCGCCCGCAGGGCCCGGCGCGCAGCAAAGCCGGCAGCCCGTCTCCGTC
>JBIITU010000094.1:0-9669 GCA_044340335.1 Steroidobacteraceae bacterium | reverse complement strand
TGCCCGCCTTGATTCCGTCATCGCGCCGTGTCACCTTTCCAGAGTTAACTTGGAAGCTGACGCTCATGCCCAACAAAACGCTCGACCTCACGAATCCCGCCACTGGCAAGAAATCCACCCTCGCGAGCCGCTCGGGCACGATAGGGCCCGATGTCGTCGATATCTCCGCGTTGGGCAAGGATCACGGCCTGTTCACGTTCGACCCTGGCTTCATGGCCACGGCGAGCACCGAAAGCAAGATCACCTACATCGACGGCGATGCCGGGGTGCTGCTGTATCGCGGCTACCCGATCGAGCAACTCGCCAAGAACAGCTCTTTCCTCGAGGTGGCCTACCTGCTGCTGAACGGCGACCTGCCTAACAAGAAGCAGGAGGTCGACTTCGCGACCAGCATCCAGCGGCACACGATGATCAACGAGTCGCTGCTGCGGATGTACAACGGCTTCCACTACAACGCGCATCCGATGGCCATGGTGTCGGCGATCGTCGCGTCGATGTCCGCGTTCTACCACGACAGCATGGACATCAATAACCCGCGGCACCGCGAGATCTTCGCGCATCGCATCATCGCGAAAATCCCGACCATCGCCGCGGCGGCCTACAAGCACTCGCTGGGCCAGCCTTTCGTCTATCCGCGCAACGATCTCGACTACTGCAGCAACCTGCTGCACATGTTCTATTCCGTGCCCTGCGAGCCGTACCACGTCGACCCGCTTGCAGCCGAGGCGCTCGACCTGCTGCTGATCCTGCACGCCGACCACGAGCAGAACGCCAGCACCTCGACGGTGCGCCTCGCCGGCTCCACCGGCTGCAACCCGTACTCGGCGATTTCGGCCGGTGTCTCGGCGCTGTGGGGCCCGGCGCACGGCGGCGCCAACGAGGCCGTGCTCGAGATGCTCGAAGAGATCGGCACCGTCGACAACATCCCGAAGTTCCTCGCGCAGGTGAAGGACAAGACCAGCAACGTGCGCCTGATGGGCTTCGGCCATCGCGTCTACAAGAACTTCGACCCGCGCGCGAAGATCATCCGCGAGATGTGCCATCGCGTGCTCGCCAAGATGGGCCGCACCGACAACCCGATGCTCGAACTCGCGCAGCGGCTCGAGGAGATCGCGCTGAAGGACGAATACTTCGTCTCGCGCAAGCTCTACCCGAACGTCGATTTCTACTCCGGCATCATCTACAGCGCGCTGAACATTCCGCGCTCGATGTTCACCGTGATGTTCGCGATCGCGCGCACCGCCGGCTGGGTGTCGCACTGGCAGGAAATGATTTCCGATCCTTCCTACAAGATCGGCCGGCCGCGCCAGCTCTACACCGGTCCGGTGCAGCGCGACTACGTGCCGTCCGAGATGCGCGGCTGATCACGTAATCCGCGGTCGCCGCGCAGCGCCGTGATCGGCGTCACGGCAGCGGCTGTTGGATGCAGGCAGCATCGGGACGATGGCCGGTATATGGCAAACCGGCGGAGGTTCCCATGTCAGCGCCCAAAGGCACGGGTCGCGTTCGCATCGACGAGCGCGGCAACTCCGTCTGGGATTTCACCAGCGAAACGGGTGAGACCACCGTACGCACGGAGCGCGTGCTCGCGCTGGGCGACGAGCTGAGCCTGGTGCAGACCGGCGTACACGCGCCGATCGACAAGCCTGCCCCATCCGCCAAGCCTGTCGCCGCCGTCGCGCAACCGGCGACCCCGGTCGCGCCGTCGTTTGCCGCCATGGAAACCAAGCCGCCCCGCAAGCCGATGTCGCGGCAGGAACTGCAGAAGCTCAGCGAAGAGATCGTGCGGCAGCGTCAGCTGCGCGAAGCCATGCAGAAAAAAGACGGCTGACGCCGCCCGCCGTTGCCGTTCACCGACCGGCGTCAGCCAGCAGCGCCTCGACTTCGGCGAGATCGGCGCGCCGCATCGGGCGTCCATCGACGGGGCTGACGGGCGCCTGGCGGATGCCATCGACCGGGAACACCACGACCTCGACGGGCTGCGCGTCGATCTCGAGTTCGAGCGTCGGCTGCAGCAGCACGCGCTCGGCGTTGAGCTTCAGGCGTTTCTCGCCCATCTCGTACGGAATGCCCTGGTCCATGAGCCGGAACGCAACGGTCTCCGCGCGGTCGGCGAACACGTGCAACTGCACGTGGGCATGCTCGGTCGCGGTGCCGGTCAGCACGGCGCCGACCAGCCGCGGCTGGAAGTCGCGCAGCGCGCGCATCGCTTCGGCGGCGGCGAGCCGTTGTGCAAACAGCGACTCCACGTGTTCCTCGCCGCCGAACAGCCGCTGATACTCGGCGAGCGCGTCCTCGATTTCGCTGTTGCGCGGCAGGACCGCGCCGTCGACGACGCCGAAGCGCTCGGCGGCCTTGCGCTTCGCGAACAGGAAATCGCGGATGCCGTGCTCCGCCATCACGCGTGCCGCTTCCTGGGCAAGGGCCCGGCGCAGGTTCTCGGCGCGCGGCGGCAGCTTCTTGCTCATCGGATGCGCCGCCTGGATCAGAAGATCGGTTCCGCCGCGCCGTTGCCGGCGGCAGGGTCGGCGCTGATGGTCGTACCGCCGCCGCCGCTGTCACCACCGAAGCCGCCCGCGTCGCCGCCGAGGATGCCGCCGGTCGGCAGGCGGTTCGCAATGAAGGTCTCGAAGATCGCGTTCGGATCGTCGGCACTGGCGACCGCGCCCGTGAACGGCGAGATGCGTACCTGCACCAGGCCCCCGGGTATCGGCCGCGCCTTCTGCGGCACGCCCTTCAGGGCTTCCTGCATGTAGGCCACCCAGATCGGCAACGCAGTACGGCCGCCTTCTTCGGTCTCGCCGAGCGACTTCTCCTGGTCGAAGCCGACCCAGACCGAGGCGACCAGGCTGCGGTTGTAGCCGTTGAACCAGACGTCTTTCGAATCGTTGGTGGTGCCGGTCTTGCCGCCGAGGTCGCTGCGGCCGAGCGCGAGCGCGCGACGGCCCGTGCCGCGCGTGATGACATCGGCCATCATGCTGTGCA
This sequence comes from Steroidobacteraceae bacterium, assembly GCA_044340335.1. Lineage (GTDB taxonomy): Bacteria > Pseudomonadota > Gammaproteobacteria > Steroidobacterales > Steroidobacteraceae > UBA964. The sequence goes on along the minus strand of JBIITU010000094.1, from coordinate 6,684 downwards.
TCAGCCAGGCGTTCTCCGCACTGATGGCGCGCTCGGCGCGCTGCTCCGCCGGCAGTTTGCACGACGCCGGCTGCAGCTCGCAGGCCTCGTCGACGACGCGCGGCTCGGCCTGGAACACGACTTCGCCAGTCGGGCCTTCGATGCGCTCGATGAAATAAGGCTGGACGCGGAAGCCGCCGTTCGCGAACACCGTGTACGCGCTGGCCATGTCGAGCGGTGACGCCGCCATGGTGCCGAGGGACATCGTCAGGTTGCGCGGCAGTGCTTCGCGGGCGAAACCGAACAGGGTCGCGTGGTCGATGGCGGGTTTCAGCCCGATGGCCTGCAGCAGCCGGATCGACACCAGATTGCGCGACTTGACCAGCGCTTCGCGCAGGCGCGTCGGGCCACCGAAGCTGCCGCCCGAATTCTCCGGTCGCCACGCTTCTTCCATCGACGGATCGTCGATGACGACCGGGGCGTCCATGATCACCGAGGCCGGCGTGAAGCCGTTTTCGAGAGCCGCGGAATACAGGAAGGGCTTGAAGCCCGAGCCCGGCTGACGCTTGGCCTGCGTGACGCGGTTGAACTTGCCGAGACCCTTGTCGAAGTAATCGAACCCGCCGACCAGCGAGACGATCGAACCGTCGTTCGGATCGATCGCGACCAGTGCGCCCTCTGCCTCCGGCACCTGTGCAAGCTCGGTGCGCTCGCCGCGGGCGATCACGTAGACGACATCGCCGCGGGCAACGATCTCTGCCGCTGTTTTCGGCACCGGCGAGGAGCGGCCGTCGTCCTGCGCGCGCCGCGCCCAGGACAGGCCGTCCCATTCCAGCGTGACGAAGCCGCGGCCGCGCGCGAACACGCGCGCGGACTGCGCGCTGACTTCCGTGACCACGGCCGGAACCAGCTCGCCGATGCTCGGATATTCTTCGGCGAGCGTCGCGAGCCGCGCCGCATCTTCGTTGCCTTGCAGCGTGACCCGGCCCTGGGCGCCGCGCCAGCCGCCACGGCGGTCGTACTCGACCAGGCCCCAGCGCACGGCACGGTTCGCCGCCTGCTGCCGCACCGAGTCGATCGTCGTATAGACCTTGTACCCCTGGTTCTGTGCTTCGGCGCCGAAGCGCTTCAGCACTTCGAGCCGCACCATTTCGGCGACGTAAGGCGCTTCGATCTCGTACAGCGGCGCGAACACGCGTGAGCGCACGGTTTCCTTCGCGGCCGCGTCGGCTTCCGCAGCCGTGATGTAGCCCTGCTCCTGCATGCGCCGCAGCACGTACAGCCGCCGTTCGGCAGCGAGCTCGGGATTCGCGATCGGGTTGGTGCGCGACGGTGATTGCGGGATGCGGGCCAGCGTCGCGACCTCGGCCAGCGTCAGCTCCGGCAGCTTCTTGCCGAAGTAAGTCTCGGCCGCAGCGGCGACGCCATACGCGCGCTGGCCGAAGAAGATCACGTTCATGTAGAGCCCGAGGATCTCTTCCTTCGAGAACTCGCGCTCGAGCCGATAGGTCAGGAAGACTTCCTGCAACTTGCGGCGCCACTTGCGATCCTGGCTCAGGAACAGGTTGCGCGCCGTCTGCATCGTGATCGTGCTGGCGCCCTGCAGGTTGCTGCCGGGCAGCACGTTGATCAGCGCCGAACGCAGGATGCCGGCGTAGTCGAAGCCCCGGTGCTCGAAGAAGCGGTCGTCCTCGGCGGCGATGAAGGCCTGTTTGACCCGCTCCGGGATGTCGGCGTATGTCACCGGCGTGCGGCGCTGCTCGCCGATCTGTGCGATCAGCTGGCCGCTGCGCGTGTAGACCCGCAGTGGTACCTGCAACTCGGCGCTCTTCATCGCCTCGACCGTCGGCAGCGACGGGTTCAGGAAGACGTAGGTGCAGGCGATCGCATAGCCGGCGGCGGCGGCGAGGCCAAACAGGCCCGCGATCGAGAATATGGCAAGGCGCTTGTAATTCGGTTTCACAGAACGGTTCTTGGTTGCTTGCGCCCCCCCCGGGGCGCTGTGCATAGTAGCCCCGGTCAAGTGGGCAAACCCACCGAAAGGTGGGGACGCAAAGCTTCCGGTCTAAGGGTCGAGGGCCTATGACAGCGGGGTTGCCGGCTGAACAGTGTACCCAACCGGGTCGGGCGAGCCGTCATCCCGCCAGCATGCATCCCTTTGCCGCCATAGCTGCGCGTTTCCTGAGCGTTCTCACGTTCTATTTGACAATTCGCTGTTATATAGTGCGGCGCGAGTTGCAATATTCTGGTCGCTTTTTCGTGTAACTCACTGAAAACGGGAAAAATTTAGTGTTCCTTCTCACGCGAAAGTACCGTCCGCTGCTCGGTCTCGATATTACAACCTCGTCCGTGAAGCTCATCGAGCTGTCTTCGGCGGGCAGTAACTCGTTCCGGGTCGAGGCCTACGCGGCCGAGCCCACGCCCGTCAATTCCATGAATGAAAAGGCCATCGTCGACGCGGAAGCGGTCGGCGAGGCGATCCGCCGCGCCGCCAAGCGCGCCGGCACCAAGCTCAAGGATGTCGCCATTGCGATCAGCGGCGACGCTGCGATCACCAAGGTGATCCAGATGCCGAAGAACCTGCGCGGTGCCGATCTCGAGCAGCAGGTCGAAATCCAGGCCGACCAGTACATCCCGTTCCCGATGGACGAAGTCAGCTACGACTTCGAAGTCCTCGGCCCGTCCGAAAAGGACGCCGACACCATCGATGTGCTGCTGGTCGCCACCCGCACCGAGAACGTCGAGCAGCGCCAGGCGGCCGTGGCCGCGGCGGGGCTCACTGCCAAGATCGTCGACGTCGAGGCCTTCGCGCTCGAGAACGCCTGCCGCCTGATGGTGCACCAGATGCCGGAGGGCGGCCTCGAGCGCACCGTCGCGGTCGTCGATTTCGGTGCCAGCAGCACCACGTTCAGCGTGCTGCGCAACCTGAAGGTCGTCTACACCCGCGATTTCAACTTCGGCGGGCAGCAGCTCACCGAGGAAATCATGCGCACCTACGGCCTCTCGATGGAGGAAGCCGGGCGCGCGAAGAAGGAAGGCGGTCTGCCCGGCAACTACCAGGCCGAGGTGCTCGATCCTTTCATCGACGACATGACCCAGCAGGTGAGCCGCTCGCTGCAGTTCTACCTCGCCTCGGGTTCAGGTCGCGAACAGCCCGAGAAGATCCTGATCTGCGGCGGCTGCGCCAACATCCCGGGCGTGGCCGACGTCATCGCCAGCCGTGTCGGCATCGCCGCGGAGCGGGGTGATCCGCTCGGTGGCATGAAGCTCTCGTCCCGCGCCAAGGCGCAGGCCGTGAGCAAGGATGCGACCGCGCTGCTGACCGCCTGTGGACTCGCACTGCGGAGCTTCGACGAATAATGCCTCGCATAAACCTACTTCCCTGGCGTGAACAACAACGCAAGGAGAGCAAACTTGCGCTCGGCGTCGCGCTCGGCGGTGCCGCCGTCGCGGCCGCGCTCGTCACGCTCGGCGTCAACCTGTTCTACAACTCGCTGATCAACGGGCAGGAAGATCGCAACGAGCGCCTGCAAGCGGAGATCCGCGAGCTCGACAAGCAGATCGAGCGCATCAACACGCTCGAGACGCAGAAGCAGAACTTCATCGCGCGCATGGAAATCATCGAGAAGCTGCAACGCTCCCGGCCGGAAGTCGTGCACATGTTCGATGAGCTGGTGCGCACGATCCCCGACGGCACCTACCTCACGGCGCTCGAGCAGACCAAGGCTCGGATCAAGATCCAGGGCGTGGCGCAGTCGAGCACGCGCGTCTCCACGTTCATGCGCAACATCGACGCCAGCGAGTGGCTGCGCAATCCGGAACTCGAAGTCATCGAGACAAAGTCCGGCCAGACGCTCGGCGCGAGCTTCACGCTGTTCGCCGATCAGGTCTCGACGCTGGCCGAGGACGAGGCCGCCGCAGCCGCCGCAGCCAAGGAAGAGCAGGGCAAGAAGGGCAAGAAGGCCGACCGGAAACAGCGCACCGCCAAGTCGGGCGATGGCAAATCGGGCGGTGAGTCATGAACATCACTGAACAGTTTCGCCAGATCGACTGGAACGACCCGGGCCGCTGGCCGCTGCTGGTCCATGCGCTGGTCGTCACGGTCGCGTTCATCGTGATGGCGGTGGCGTTCTCCTACTTCTTCGTCGTCAAGGAGAAGAAGCCCGATCTCGAGCGCAAGGCGCAGGAAGAAACCGAGTTGCGCGGCGTGTTCCGCGAGAAGCACCAGAAGGCTGTGAATCTTTCGGTCTACGAGCAGCAGCTGGCGGACATCGAGAGCTCGTTCGGCGCGCTGCTGCGGCAGCTGCCGGGGCGCACCGAGGTGCCGAACCTGCTGGTCGACATTTCGCAGACGGGCGTCGCCGCAGGCCTCGACGAGAAGCTGTTCCAGCCGGCGGCCGAAGAGAAGAAGGACTTCTACGCCGAACTGCCGATCAAGATCCGGTTGACCGGCACTTATCACGAGTTCGGTGAATTCGTCAGCGGCATCGCCGCGCTGCCGCGCATCGTCACGCTGCACGACATCTCGATCAAGAGCGAGCGCGGCGCCGCCTTCGATCAACTGACGCTCGACCTGACCGCCCGCACCTACCGCTATCTCGACGACGAGGAAATCGCTGCGGTCGAGTCTGCGCGCGCCGCTACCGAGTCGAAGGGCAGGAAGAAGAAATGACAGCCTTCGCACAGCGTCCAGGACGCCGGTTGATCGCAACGGCGCTGGCTGCGTCGCTGCTGCTGGCCGGTTGCTCCAGCAAGGATGGCGAGCTCGATCGATTCATCGCCAAGACCAAGAAGGAAAGCGGCGGCAAGGTCGAACCGCTGCCCGAAGTGCGCCCCTACGAGGCCTTCACTTACTCGGCGCGCGACATGCGCTCGCCGTTCATGCCGGGCGGCTCGGGCTCGAGCAGCGCAGCGTCGCTGCGGCCGGATTCCAAGCGCAACCGCGAGTACCTGGAGCAGTTCTCGCTGGACACCTTGCGGATGGTCGGCACGCTGCGTCTCGGCGGCGGCGACTACGCGCTCATTCAAACCAAGGACGGCCTGGTGCAGCGCGTGCTGCCGGGCAACTACCTCGGGCAGAACGACGGCAAGGTGATCGAGATAGCGCCGACCAAGATTACGCTGATTGAGATCGTTCCGGACGGGGTGGGCGGGTACATGGAACGTCCCGCGTCCCTGGCGCTGAGCGAGTAAGGGAGATGTTTCCAATGACCTTTCTACGTTCCGGATTCGCAGCGGCGCTGCTGATCGCAGGTTCCTTCGCGACGCTGGCCCAGGCGCAGACCGCAGCGAGCGCGAACAAGCTCGAGGCGGTCGATGTGCAGACGTTGCCCGGCCAGCAGCTGCAGCTGACGCTGCGCATGTCCGGCCCGGCGCCGGAACCGCTGGCGTTCACCATCGACAACCCCGCGCGCATCTCCCTCGATCTGCCCGGCACCGCGCTTGCGCTGCCGTCGCGTCGCATCGACGTCCGCGCCGCGGGCCTCGACACGATCCTGGCGGCGGAAGCCAACGGTCGCACCCGGCTCGTGCTGAACCTCGACCGTCTGCTGCCGTACCAGACGCGCGTCTCCGGCAACAGCATCATCGTGAACCTCGGCGGCGCACCGGCGACGGCCGCGACCGCGTCAGTCGCGCGTCCGGCAGCCGATGCCGGTGCCCCCGCGCGTTCGATCCGCAGCATCGATTTCCGCCGCGGCACCGAAGGTGCCGGCCGGTTGATCGTCAACCTGTCCGATCCGCGCACGCCGGTGAGCCTGCGCCAGCTCGGCAACCAGATCGTCGTCGAGTTCAGCGACGCGCAGGTGCCCCGCAACCTGATCCGCCGCTACGACGCGCTCGACTTCGCGACGCCGGTATCCACGTTCGACGTGCAGCGGGCCGATGGCGGCACGCGCATCGTCATCAACGCGACCGGCGACTTCGAGCAGCTGGCCTACCAGTCCGATGACCAGTACGTCGTCGAAGTGCAGCCCGCGCGCAAGGCCGCCGTGGCCGAAATCGAAGACAAGAAGGTCTACACCGGCGAGCGGCTGACGCTGAACTTCCAGAACATCGAGACGCGCGCGGTGCTGCAGCTGCTCGCCGATGCCTCCGGCCAGAACATCGTCGTCAGCGACACCGTGTCGGGCAACGTCACGCTGCGGCTGCAGAACGTGCCCTGGGACCAGGCGCTCGATATCGTGCTGCGCACCAAGGGTCTCGACAAGCGCATCAACGACAACGTGATCGTCGTCGCGCCGGCCGAAGAGATTTCGGCGCGCGAGAAGGCCGATCTCGCCGCGCGCAAGGACCTCCAGGAACTCGCGCCGCTGCGCTCCGAGTACCTGCAGGTCAATTACGCCAAGGCGGCCGATCTCGCCGCGCTGATCAAGACGCAGGGCAACTCGCTGCTGTCGTCGCGCGGCAGCGTCGCGGTCGACGAACGCACCAACACGCTGCTGCTGCAGGATTCGGCCGACAAGCTCACCGACATCCGCCGCCTCGTGACCACGCTCGACATCCCGATCCGCCAGGTGCTGATCGAGGCGCGCATCGCCATCGTCAACGACGACTTCACGCGCGAGCTCGGCGTGCGCGCCGGCTACACCGGCATCCGCCAGAACGGCGCCAATGGCGTCGGCATCGTCAGCGGCAGCCTCGAGGCCACGGACGTTGGTCTTTCGTCGGCGCTCGACAACCTGCAGAGCAACGGCTCGCCGTTCC
>JBIITU010000163.1:0-6993 GCA_044340335.1 Steroidobacteraceae bacterium | reverse complement strand
CGCGTGATCACGTCGAACCAGCGCGAGGCCAGCATCGAGCAGGGCGTCGAGATTCCTTACCAGGAGTCGGCGTCGAGCGGTGCCGCGACCATCTCCTTCAAGAAGGCGGTGCTGGCGCTGCGGGTCACCCCGCAGATCACGCCTGACAACCGCATCATCCTCGATCTGAACGTCAAGAAGGACAGCGTTGGCCAGGTCATCGTGACCTCCGGCGGCGTCAACGTGCCGTCAATCGACACGCGCGAGATTTCGACCCAGGTGCTCGTCAACGACGGCCAGACGGTGGTGCTCGGCGGCATTCTCGAGACCGAGCGCCGGGACAGCGAAACCAAGGTGCCCTATCTCGGCGACGTGCCGTTCCTGGGCCGCCTGTTCAAGACCACCCGGAAAGAAAACGACAAGCGGGAACTGCTGATCTTCGTGACGCCGAAGATCCTGCGTGAAGGGGTCAACGTGTACTGATTGCGTCAGGGACGCGACCAGCCACACCGATTAGACAGGACATGATAATGCGCAAGTTTGCTTCTCTTGGAGTGCTGATGCTGGCGGGCGTGCTGAGCGCATGCGGCGGCGGCGAAGACGATGCCTTCACGAACCCCGGTGCGGGAGGCGGTGGCACGAATCCCAGTGTCGCTTCGGTGTCGATCAGCACCAGCGCGACGCAGCTGCTCAACGACGGCACGCAGAACGCAACCATCACGGCCTTCGTGCGCAATGCGCAGAACGGCCTGCTGCCGAACGTGTCGGTCACGTTCACGGCCACCTCGGGCGGCATCTCGCCGAGCACGGTGACGACGAATGCGAACGGCGAGGCGGTCGCGACGCTGTCGCTGGCGGGCGATACGACGCTGCGCAATATCAACGTCACGGCATCGGCCTCCGGATTCTCGGCGACGACGGCGGTGCAGGTGATCGCTGCCAATCCGCCGCCGACGGTCGGCACATTGACCCTCACGACCAGTTCGCCGACGCTGCCGTCGGACAACTCGTTGTCCGCGACGATTACCGCCATCGTCCGTGACGCGCAGAATCGACTGCTGGCGAACGTCCCGGTCAATTTCTCGTCGAGCAGCGGTGCGATCGCGACCACCGGCACCGGCACGACCAACGCCAGTGGCCAGGTCACGGCGACGCTGACGACACCTGGCGACCCGTCCAACCGCACGATCACGGTGTCGGCAACGGCTGGCGCGATCACGCAGCCCGTCAATGTCGACGTCACGGGCACCACCCTCACGGTGTCCGGGCCGCCAACGCTCGCGCTGAACGCGTCGGGCACGTACACGATCACGCTGGCGGACTCCGCGGCACGGGGCATCAGCGGGCGCGCGCTGACGGTAACGGCGACAAATGGCAACACGGTTACGCCCGGCAGCGTCACTACCGACAGTCAAGGCCGTGCCACCGTTCAGCTTACCGTGAACGGCCCCGGAGCCGGCTCTGTATCGGCGACTGGACTGGGTCTGGTCGCAACGCAATCGATTTCGGTAAATGCCGATTCATTCCTGATTACCACTCCTGCACTCGATGGGGCGGAACTCGCACTCACGCCCAGCGGCAGCCCTTTGATCCAGCATCCGATCACGGTGCGATGGCTGCGCAACGGCGTCGCGGTGCAGAATCAGCAAGTCAGCTTCGCCACTACGCGCGGTTCACTTAGCAGTGCTACGGCTACGACGGACGCCAACGGGGACGCGACAGTCAGCATCAGTTCGCAGAATGCCGGCGCCGCGTTGCTTAGCGCTAGCGCTGCGCTGGCCGGTGTACCAGTTGCAGTCAGCCGCGCCACAGAGTTCGTAGCCCTGACAGCGGCCTCGATAGACGTCCAGCCCGGGATTTTCACGATAGCCCCACGCCAGTCGACCACGATAACGGCGATTGTGCGAGACGCCGGCAACAATCTGGTCAAGAACAAGACAGTCACGTTTACACTTACCGACAACACCGGTGGTTCGCTGTCCGTTGGTTCTGCCATTACGGATAGTCAGGGTCGCGCGCAGACGGTGTACACCGCTGGCTCCGGAACGAGTGCGCAGAACGGTGTGCAGATCACCGGGTCTGTCTTGCAATCCTCACCTGCCGTAACCCCAGACACCGTTTCGTTGACTGTTGCTCAGCAGTCGCTGTTCATCTCGCTGGGCACGGGCAACACGATCGAAGAGCCGAACCCTGCACAATACCGCCTGCCGTTCGCTGTGCAGGTCACGGACGCCAATGGCAACGGCGTCGCGGGCGTGAATCTGACGATGAGCGTGCTGTCGATCCGTTACCTCAAGGGTGAGCGCGCCTGGAACGGCTCGAACTGGACTGGCTATGCAGGCGGCACCCCGACAGGTATCTGCCCGGATGAGGACGTGAACCGCAACGGCGTGCTTGATGAGAACCTACCGGTGTTCACGGAGGACACGAACAACAGTGGGAGGCTGGAGGCGGGCAACGTCGCGCTCGTGACGCCGAGTTCCGTGACCACCGACGCGACCGGCGTCGCGCTGATCGGCGTCGTGTACCCGCAGGAACACGCCTACTGGCTCGAGGTGACCCTCGAAGCCCGCGCTGGCGTGGCGGGCACGGAGACCGCGCGCGCGACGAAGTTCCTGCTGCCGGGTGCTGCGAACGACTTCAATCGCGAGGACAACGCGCCGCCGGGCCCGACCAGTCCGTTCGGCGTCAACGGCTGCGCGGCACCGGACTGATCTGACCGCCCGTCATCAACGCTGACCCAACGGCCGCCTTCGGGCGGCCGTTGTTTTTTCGGCGCTCACGGTCGGGCACACTGCACCCATGCGCGGCAGTCCAAATGTATTCCTGATCGGTCCGATGGGATCCGGCAAGACGGCCGTGGGCCGCCAGCTCGCCAAGCAGCTCGGCCTCGTCTTTCACGATAGCGATGCCGAGATCGAACAGCGGACCGGTGTCGATATCCCGCTGATCTTCGAAAAGGAAGGCGAGGCGCGCTTCAGCGAGCGCGAGCGCGAAGTCATCGACGAGCTGACCCAATTGCAGGGCATCGTGCTGTCGACCGGTGGCGGCGCCATCCTCGCGGCCGACAGCCGCGCGCGGCTCGCGGAGCGCGGCTTCGTCGCCTATCTGGAAACCTCGGTCGAGCAGCAGGCGGAGCGGGTGCGCTCGGCGCACCACCGACCGCTGCTGACCGGGGTGGACCCGGCCGTCAAGCTCGCGGAATTGATGGCGCATCGCGAGCCCTTGTACCGCACCACGGCGGATCTGATCGTGCCGACGGATGGTCGCAAGGTCGCCGCGGTGGCGGATGAGATCCTGCGCGCCTATCGGCGCTCCGTATAATCAGGCGCGTTTCGCGGAGAACCGAGTGCAGCGTCTGCAAGTCGAACTGGGCGACCGTGCCTACCCGATCCTGATCGGGCCCGGACTCATGGGTCGCGCCGACCTGTTCGCCGAGCATGTGCTGCGGCTGCGCTCGGCCCGACCGACGCGCGATCTGCTGCTGGTCACCAACACCACGGTGGGGCCTCTGTATGCGGCGCGCCTGCGGGAGACGCTGTCTGCCGCGAGCGCTTCGGTGCGCGTCGTCGAGGCGGTGTTACCGGACGGCGAGCACCACAAGACGCTCGCCAACATCTCGGGACTGCTCGACGTGCTGGTCACCAACCGCTACGCGCGCGACGCCTGCGTGCTGGCGCTGGGTGGTGGCGTCGTCGGCGACATGGCCGGGTTCGCGGCGGCCTGTTACCAGCGCGGCGTCGATTTCGTGCAGGTTCCGACCACGCTGCTCGCGCAGGTCGATTCCTCCGTCGGCGGCAAGACCGGCGTCAATCATCCCGGCGGCAAGAACCTGATCGGTGCCTTCCACCAGCCGCGCGCCGTCATCGCCGACACCGACACGCTTGCGACGCTGCCGCCGCGCGAACTGCGCGCCGGCGTCGCCGAGATCATCAAGTGCGCGCTGATCTGCGACGCGCCGTTCTTCGACTGGCTCGAGCAGCACGTCGAGTCGCTGCTCGCGCTCGATGCGGCGGCGCTCGCGCACGCGATTCGCGAGTCCTGCCAGATCAAGGCGACTATTGTTGCCCGCGACGAGCGCGAGACGGGCGATCGCGCGCTGCTGAATCTCGGTCACACCTTCGGCCACGCCGTCGAGGCAGTGCAGCAGTATCGCGGCCTGCTGCATGGCGAGGCGGTCGGCGCGGGCCTGGCGATGGCGGCCACGTTTTCGGCCGCAGCCGGGCTGATGCCGGCCGATCACGTCATGCGGGTGCATGCGTTGCTGCGGCGCGCCGGCCTGCCGGTCGAGGCGCGCGATGTCGCCGGCCAGGCGGCGCTCGAGGCGATGCGGATCGACAAGAAAGTGCAATCCGGCCGGATGCGCTTCGTGCTGCTGCGCGGCATCGGCGCAGGTTTCCTGACCTCCGACTACCCCGAGCCGGCCCTCGCCCGGACCCTGGCGACGCATTTCGGCTGAGCGGGCGGCATTCGTGCGCCCGATCTGAATCCGTTTCGCCCGGCGCTGCGAATACCTCCATGTCAATCGCGACTCCGTCGCGGCATTCCGCCGCGGCGGCGATCGCTACGTCATGGCCCGTACGTCATGGAGGATGTATTCAGATGTCCAGTTCCCCGATTGCCAGAATCCGCTCCCCCCGCGCGCTGCTCGGCGCGTTCGCCCTCGCCGCCGCGTCGCTGCTCGCCCTGCCTGCGGCGCTTGCCGGCGAAAAGCCCAAGGCCGACATCGTCGACACGGCGGTGGCTGCCGGCAGCTTCAAGACCCTCGCTGCCGCGCTGACCGCAGCCGGCCTGATCGACACCCTCAAGGGCCCGGGCCCGTTCACGGTGTTCGCGCCGACCGATGCCGCGTTCGCGAAGTTGCCCGCCGGCACCGTCGATGACCTGCTCAAGCCCGAGAACAAGGCCAAGCTGACCAGCGTGCTGACCTATCACGTCGTGCCCGGCAAGGTCACGGCCGCTGAGGTCGTCAAGCTGACCTCGGCCAAGACGGTCCAGGGCCAGTCGGTCCAGATCGTGGTCAAGGATGGCAAGGTCAAGGTCGACGGCGCGACCGTCACCGCGACCGACATCATGACGTCGAACGGCGTCATCCACGTCATCGACTCGGTGATCCTGCCGAAGTAGCGGCGCGGCACCGCCGCTGCTGCGGATGGCAACCCCCGACGCGCGGTCAAGGTCGCGCGTCGGGGCGTTGCGTCGGGGCCACCCGGGCCAGCGGTCTATATACTGAACGCTCGTGAGGCTGCGTCCTCGCCTGCACCCGCCGTTGCCATGACGATGCTCGCCCCCTACGCCGCCCGCGCCGAGAGTTCGCGCGGCCGCCGCCATGCCGAACCCGCGCCAGAGCTGCGCGGCGAGTACCAGCGCGATCGCGACCGCATCATCCATTGCAACGCGTTCCGGCGCCTCACCTACAAGACGCAGGTGTTCGTCAACCACGAGGGCGACCTGTATCGCACCCGGGTCACGCACTCGCTCGAAGTCGCGCAGATCGGCCGCACGCTCGCGCGCGTGCTCGGCCTCGATGAAGACCTGACCGAAGCGATCTGCCTCGCGCACGACCTGGGCCACACGCCGTTCGGCCATGCGGGGCAGGATGCGCTGAACGACTGCATGCGCGAGTACGGCGGCTTCGAGCACAACCTGCAGTCGCTGCGCGTCGTCGATGAGCTCGAGGAGCGTTACGCCGGCTTCCAGGGCCTGAACCTGATGTTCGAGACGCGCGAAGGCATCCTCAAGCACTGCTCCGTGGCGAATGCACGCGCGCTGGGTGATGTCGGCGAACGGTTCCTGAAGCGCGAGCAGCCGTCGCTCGAGGCGCAGCTCGCGAATCTTGCCGACGAGATCGCCTACAACAACCACGATGTCGACGACGGCCTGCGCGCCGGCCTGATCACGCTCGACGAATTGGGGGACGTGCCGCTGTTCGCGCGCGAGCTGGCCAGCGTCCGGCTGCAATGGCCGGGCCGCGAAGCCGGCACCGGCGCCGGGCGGCGCGTGATCCACGAGACCATCCGCAGGATGATCAATCACATCGTCAAGGATGTCGCGGCCACCAGCCAGGCGCGGCTCGCCGCGGCCGCGCCGCGCAGCATCGACGATGTGCGGCGCGCTGCGACGCCGCTGGTGGTCCTCAGCGACGACGTCGCCGCGGAGCACCTCGAGCTCAAGCGTTTCCTGCGCGAGCGCGTCTACAAGCACTCGCGCGTGCTGCGGATGACGACCAAGGCGCAGCAGGTGCTGCGTGAACTGTTCGACGCCTTCCTGCGCGAACCGGCGCTGCTGCCGCCCGACTTCTCGGCCCTCGCGCGGGCCGCCGAGGCGACCGCGGGCAAGCCGGGTCGCGCCCGTGTGATCTGCGACTACGTCGCGGGCATGACCGACCGCTATGCTTTCCTCGAGCACCGGCGCCTGTTCGACCCGGCTGCATCGAGCTGAAAAATCCGCCTCGAGAGCGCAAAATCCAACCATGCCAGCCAACGCACCCAGCCCCAAGCAGATTCCCGCCCGCGATCGCCTGATCTTCGCGCTCGACGTGCCGGACGCCGCCGCAGCACGCGCGCTCGTCACGACACTCGATGACAGCGTCACGTTCTACAAGATCGGCCTCGAACTGTTCATGAGCGGCGAGTACTTCGCGCTGCTCGACTGGCTGCGCGAACGCGACAAGCAGATCTTCGTCGACCTGAAGTTCTTCGACATCCCGGCCACGGTGGCCGGCGCCGTCAAGCGGCTGCGCAATCGCGGTGTCACCTTCGCGACCGTGCACGGCAACCAGGGCATCATGGAAGCTGCAGCGGCCGCCAAGGGCGACGTCAAGATCCTCGCCGTCACCGTGCTCACGAGCCTCGATCGCGGCGACCTCGACGACCTCGGTTTCCAGTGCGACGTGCAGCAGCTCGTGCTGTCACGCGCGCGGCGCGCACTCGAGGCAGGCTGCGATGGCGTCGTGTCGTCGGGTCTCGAGGCGCAGCAACTGCGCGCCGATATCGACCACCGGCTGCTGGTCGT
>JBIITU010000043.1:0-14184 GCA_044340335.1 Steroidobacteraceae bacterium | reverse complement strand
TTCGTAAGTCCCCGAGCGTTCGTAAGTCCCCGAGCGTTCGTAAGTCCCCGAGCGTTCGTCAGTCCCCGAGCGCTGCAAGCAGTGGCGAACGATCGAGACCGCGCGCCACGAAGCTGCGCCAGTGGTCCGGCACGCGCGCCGCGACGCGCTCGGCATCTGCCGCGCGTTCGAACGCCGCGAACATGCATGACCCCGTGCCCGTCAGGCGCGCCGGCGCGAATCGTGACAGCCAGTCGAGCGCCTCGGCCACGGCCGGGTAGCGCTGGCGGACCACTGGTTCACAGTCGTTGCGACCACCCGAGCCCAAAAAGCCGGGTATTGTGGTCAGCGGAGAATTTCTTGTCAATTCAGGGGCCTGGAACACGTCACGGGTCGCGACGTGGACGCCCGGATGCAGGATCAGATACCAGCACGGCGGCAGCTCCAGCGGCGTCAGGCGCTCGCCGACACCTTCAGCCCAGGCATTGCGACCCGCAACAAAAACCGGCACATCTGCACCCAGTTCGAGGCCGATAGCCGCAATTTCCTCGATTTTGAGGCTATATCCCCACAACTTGTTCAATGCCAGCAGGGTCGTCGCGGCGTCCGAACTGCCGCCGCCCAGTCCGCCGCCCATCGGAATCCGTTTGCGGATCCGGATCCGCACGCCGGCTCGCGGATCGCCGGTGCGCAACTCCGTGGCCCGCTGCCGCAGTCGATGCGCCGCCCGGACGGCCAGATCCTGCTCGGCGGGGACGTCACCGGGCCCCTCCAGTCGCAGGATCTCGCCGCTGGTATCGACCTCGAAGTGCAGCTCGTCGCACAGATCGACCAGTTGGAACACCGTCTGCAACTCGTGATAGCCGTCGGCACGACGACCCGTCACATGCAGCATGAGGTTCAGCTTCGCCGGCGCGAGCCAGCTGCGCAGCGCAACGGCGCTGCTCGCCGCGCCTGCATTCATCGCGGCGCCTCCGGCGCGGCAACGGTGCCCCATCGCTCGATGACCAGCCGGACTCGGGCGCTGCCGTTCTGCGCTACGAGGCGGCGCGGCTGGTGGTCGAACGGCGCGGCCTGGTACTCGGTGTACTCGATGCTCCAGCCCTGCTGCTGCAGGCGCTGCAGGCGTGGCGCGGCCACGTGCAGGAGTTCCTCCGCGACATCTGCCGGCGCGGGCAGGCCACGCACCCAGTAGCGCAGCGCCGCCAGCGGCAAGGCGAAGCCGAGCTGCTCTTCGAGCGCGGCACGCGCGGCCGCCCCTTCGAAGCGCTCGCCGCGCCCGGTCGTCACGCGCACCTGATCGGCGTCGGTGTCGATGGCGAGCGCGCCCATGCCGAACGGACCTTCGAGCACGATGGCGCCTTGTGGCCCACGCTGCTGCCAGCGCAGCCCGGCACTGAAACCCTGTTCGCCAGCCGCGACGGCGACCCTGCCCGTCAACGTGAACTCATCGAACGCCAGCAATTGCGCGCGGCGCGTCGGCCAGTCTGCGGCGAGGTTCAGCTCCGCTGGCGGCGCCGGCACGAACGGCGCACGAGTCGCGCAGCCCGCGAGCAGCGCGACGCAGGCCAGGGCGAGGGCGCGCAGCGGCTCAGCGCGACGCGTCATCGCCCGCGGCGCCGACACCGATCTGTTGGCCGGTCAGCCGCTCGAACGACTCGCGCAACGGCTCGGAATCGGGACTGCGCGTCAGTGCGCGCGCCCAGACGGCTCGTGCCGCGCCCTGCTCGCCCAGCACCCACAGCACCTCGGCCCAGTGCGCCGCGATCTCCGCGTCGCGCGAAATGCGATAGGCGCGCTCGAGCAACGGCAATGCACCACGGGCATCGCCACGGCGAAAACGCAGCCAGGCCACGCTGTCCATGATCGCGGCGTTGTCCGGCGCGAGCTCGAGCGCACGCTCGACCAGTTGCGCGGCGCGGCGCAGCTGCTGCCGGTTGTCGCCCAGCGTGTAGCCCAGCGCGTTCAGTATCGTCGGGTCATCCGGTCGGTCGCGGAGCATGCGCTCGAAGCCGCGCACCGAATCGCGCGTGCGACCGGCGCGCTCGAGCAGCAGCGCGCGGTGATAGACGAGCTGCGGGTGCTCGGGATGACGCGCCAGCGCCGCATCGACTGCAGCGATCGCGGCGCGAGCGTCGTCGGCGTCGAACAGCGTGTTGCTGCGCGCGATCGCGACATCGACCGGATCGTTGCGGCCGGCGGGCGGCAGGTTCTCGAACAGCTTGAGTGCATCGGCCTTGCGGCCCGCCTCGACCAGCAGCGACGCCGCGCGCACCCGTGGCAGCAGGCCGCCGCCGGCCGCGACCAGGCGCTCGTAACTCTGCAGCGCAAGGTCCTTCTCGCCGCGCCGCTCGGCGAGCACCGCGAGGTAGAAAAAGGCCTCGGCCGAGCCCTCGCCGCGCTGCAGCCGCTCGCCGAAGCGGCGCCGCGCGTCATCGAAATCGCCGCTCGAAAGCGCGAGCAGTGCCAGCCGGCGGCCCGCCTCTTCGGCGAGCGCCTCGTCCTCGAGCAGGCGGCCGAGTTCGCGATGCGCCTCCTCGTTGCGGCCGAGTTCGATCAGCGTTTCGACGACGGCGAAACGCTGCTCGTCGTCGGCAGCGCCCGCCGCCCGGCGCGCGGCGTCGAGCGCCCCGGGCGCGTCATCGCCGGCCGCCCGCAGCAGCGCCACGAGTCGCAACGCCGCGGCATTGTCGGCATCGCGGACGAGCACCGACTCGGCGATCTGCAGTCCGGCGGTGAAATGATCGGCGGCGACCGCGAGCTCGGCCAGCGCAAGGCGCGTGGCGTCGCTGCTCGCATCGCGATCGACCAGCGCGCCGAAGACACGCCAGGCCGCGTTCGCGCTGTCGCCCTCCGTGACGAGTGGCAGCAGTTCGGCGAGCGCGCGGTCGGCCTCGACGTCGGGCTTCGCAAACAGTTCGCGGAACAGTCGCGTTGCGTCGTCGACCCGGTACAGCTCGAGCGCCACCAGGCCCGCTGCGCGCAGCGCCTCGACGTTCTCCGGATCGATCGCCGCCCAGTGACTCGCGCTGCGCCAGGCCGCCGGCAGGTGCAGGCATGAGATCGCAACTTCGACGGCACGGCGCGCGATCCGCGTGTCGCGCCGCGCGGTGCTGAGCTGCGCATAGCGCTCCGCCGCACCGCGACAGTCGCCGCCGCTCAGCGCCAGTTCGGCACTCTGCACTGCGCCGTCGGCGCGGCCGTCGCCGGCTGCAGCCGGTTCGAGCGCCTGCGCCGTGCCTGTCAGCACGACTGCGAGCGCCAGCAGCCACGATGCGGCGCGTACCGGTGCGCGCCTGCGGCGCGCGGAGCCTGTGAAGATCATGACCCGACTATACAATGACGGACATGAAGGCATCGATTCGCCAGCGCCTCGAGCGCAACCAGGAGCGCTACGAGGAGGTTGGGCGGACACTCGCCGACCCGTCGATGGACGGCGGTTCGCGCGAGTTCCGGGAGCTGTCGATGGAGTACGCCCGGCTGACGCCGCTGGCCGGCCGCTTTGCCGCGTTCCGGCAGCTGGAGCAGGAATTCGAAGCCGCGCGCGCGCTGCAGGACGACGCCGACCCCGCAATGCGCGAGATGGGCCGCGAGGAGGCACAGCGTCTGGCTGCGGCTCTCGAGTCCGAGGAGCAGCAGCTGCGGCGCATGCTGATCCCGCGGGATCCGCGCGACGGACATAACGTCTACCTCGAAGTGCGGGCCGGCACCGGCGGCGACGAGGCGGCGATATTCGCCGGCGACCTGTTGCGCATGTATGCCCGCTACGCCGAAACGCGGGGCTGGCAGGTCGAAACGGTCAGCGAGAGCTTGGGCGAAAAAGGCGGCTACAAGGAAGTCATCTGCCGCATCGTCGGCCAGGATGTCTTCGCGCGCCTGAAGTTCGAGTCCGGGACCCATCGCGTGCAGCGCGTGCCCGAAACCGAGGCGCAGGGACGCATCCACACGTCGGCCTGCACAGTCGCCATCCTGCCCGAGCTCGATGACGTGACCGACATCGAGATCAACCCTGCAGACCTGCGCGTCGATACCTTCCGCGCCTCCGGTGCCGGCGGCCAGCATGTCAACAAGACCGATTCCGCCGTGCGCATCACGCATCTGCCGACCGGCGTGGTGGTCGAGTGCCAGGACGAGCGCTCGCAGCACAAGAATCGCGCGCGCGCGCTGTCGCTGCTGAAGGCCCGCCTGCTCGCGGCGCAGCAGGAGAAGCGCGATGCCGCCGAAGCGCGCGAGCGCAAGCTGCAGGTCGGCAGCGGTGATCGCTCGGAACGCATCCGCACCTACAACTTTCCGCAGGGACGCGTCACGGATCATCGCATCAACGTCACGCTGTACAAGCTCGGGGATGTCATCGACGGCCAGCTCGATGAACTCATCGAGCCGCTGCTGCAGGAGCATCAGTCAGAACTGCTCGCGCAAGAGGCACCCGACGCGTGACGGCGCTGCCGGCGTTCGAACTACCGAGCGCGACTGGCGTCGACGTCCGCTTCGACCTCGCCGGCGCGGGTGCGCGCAGCATGGCCTTCCTGTTCGATTTCCTGCTGCGCGCTGCCCTCGCCGCCTGCTGGTACGTCGGCGCCGCGCTGCTCTACAACCTGTCGCAGGGACGCAGCGGCTTGGGCGCGCCGCTCGCAACCGACGCTCGCTGGTTCATGGCGGTGCTGCTGCCGGCTGGCGCGCTTTATCTGCTCTACCACCCCCTGCTCGAGACAGCGCTGCGCGGACTGACGCCGGGCAAGCGGCTGGCGGGCCTGCGCATCGTGACTCGCGACGGCGGCGTGCCGTCCACCGGCGCGCTCGTGCTGCGCAACCTGTTCCGCATCATCGACAGCCTGCCGGTGTTCTACGGCGTCGGGCTCGGCGCGATGCTGCTGACGCGCGAGCAGACCCGCATCGGTGATGTCGCCGCCGGCACGCTCGTCGTCTACGACCGCGAAGTCGACTCGCCGGCCGCGCAGCCCGGCGGCGCACGGCCGGCCTGGCAGCAGGCAGCAGCTCGTCTCGCGCGACTCGCGCGACATGAAACCCCGGGCTTCGAGGGCAGCCTCGAGATCGCCGCGGACTATCGCCGCGTGGCTGCCGATCTGTCGCAGCTGCGGCAGACCGCGCCGGGCAGCGCGGCGCGCGAGACGCTCGAAACGCTCTACTCCCGCCTGCACCGGGAACTGCACCACGCGCCGGCGCGACCGCTGGCGGCGCTGGCCACGCTGTTGCGCGATGCGCTGCCGGCCTCGCTGGCGCGCGTCGCCACGCATCTGCTGGTGGTCACGGCGCTGTTCGTCGCGGCGACCGCGGCGGGTGCCTGGCTGGTGACGACACAACCGGAACTCGCGCGCCTGTTCGCCTCGCCCGAAATGATCAGCACGGTCGAACGCGGGCGCCTGTGGACCGAAGGGCTGTTCAACATCATGCCGTCGTCGGTGCTGTCAGTGCAGGTGCTGACCAACAACATCGCCGTCAGCCTGTTCGCATACTGCGCCGGCATGCTGTTCGGTCTCGGCACGCTGTACATCGTCGCGTTGAATGGCCTCATGCTGGGATCCGTATTCGCGTTCACGGCTGCAAACGGTCTCGGCCCGGAACTGTTCGAGTTCGTCGTCGCGCATGGCGTGGTCGAGATCTCCTGCCTGTGCCTGTCGGGTGCCGCGGGCGCTGCGGTCGGCAACAGCCTGGTTCGACCGGGCACGGCGACCCGCCGCGCGGCGTTCGCCCGCGCCACGCACGAAACGCTGCCGTTGATGACGGCGGTGCTGCTGCTGCTGGTCGGTTGCGGCTTCATCGAAGGCTACGTGTCGCCGAATCCGCAGATTTCGCTGGCCGCGCGCCTGGCCATCGGCTTCGGCTACTTGTTCTTCATGATCGCGCTGCTGCGCGGCTGGCTGTTCGGCCGACCTCGTACTGCGCACCGACACGACCCAGGAGCAACATGAACGCCACACTCGATTCCCTCGCGCTCGACCAGCTGTTCCGCACCGCGCGCAGCTTCAATGGATTCGAGCCACGCCCCGTGCCCACGCAGTTGCTGCACGAGCTGTATGCGCTGCTGGTCCTCGGGCCGACGTCGGCGAACTGCCAGCCGGGCCGCTATGTCTTCGTGACCAGCGCAGACGCCAAGGCGCGCCTGCTGCCCGCGATGTCGAGCGGCAATCGCGACAAGACCCGAGCCGCGCCCGTGACCGTGCTGATCGGCCAGGACCTGGAGTTCCACCAACGGCTGCCGCAGACCTTTCCGCATGCCGATGCGCGCAGCTGGTTCACCGGCCAGCCGGAACTGATCCGCGAAACGGCGCTGCGCAATTCGTCGCTGCAGGGTGCCTACCTGATGCTGGCGGCACGCGCGCTCGGGCTCGACTGCGGACCGATGTCCGGCTTCGACGCGGCCCGCATCGATGCCGAGTTCTTCGGCGGCCCGGTGCACGTGAACTTCGTCTGCAACCTTGGCTACGGGGATCGCACGACGCTGCAGCAGCGCCTGCCGCGGCTCGCGTTCGACGAGGCCTGCAGCATCGTCTAGCGTGCGGACCAGCGTGCGCTAGCGCTGCCGGGCGTACTCGGACAGCACCGCATCCTCGAGCGCGTCCGGCGCGGCGCTGACCACGGGTGCGCCCAGCGCGCGCAACCGCCGCAGCGCCGCGGCGATCCGCAGTTCCTGCGCCTCGCCCGCAAGCGCGAGCCAGGCATCGCGCTCCGACTCCGCCGGCATCCGGCGCCGGCGAGCCGCCACACCACGCTGCGTGTCGACGCCGGCGAACACGACGCGATGCGGCGGCATCAGCACCTGCGCCACGGCGGCAAGCTCCGTCGCCGCCAGCGCTTCGTCGACGTCGGCGAACCAGATGATCAAGGCGCGGCGCGACAACAGTGCTCGGACGCGCAGTGCGGCAGCCGCCGGATCGGATGCGACGGCGGCGGGTCGCGCCGCCGCCAGCACGCTGCGCAGGCGCAGCGTCGCCTGCGGCCCCGGCACCGGCGCAATCGCGCTGAGCACCTTGTCCGCATGCAGCAGCAAGCCGATGCGGTCACCGCGCCGCGCCGCGCTCGCCGCCAGACGCAGCGCGAGGTTCACGTGCAGCCCGAAGCGGTCGAGACGGCCGGCTGCCGCCATCGAACGCACGCCGGTATCGATGACGAGCAACAGATCGAGCTGCCGCTCGTCGCCCGCTTCGCGGGTCAGCAGCCGCCCGTGGCGCGCGCTGCGCTTCCAGGCGATGCGCGACAGCGGATCCCCCGCGCGATAGTCGCGCAACTGCGCGAGCTCGCTGCCCTCGCCGGACAGGCGGCGCGACTGCGCGCTGCGATGCAGTCCGCGGACCCGGCGCGGCTGGCGCAAGCGCAGGTCAGGCAGCACGCGACCGCGACAGTCGAGCGGCAGCAATCGCGACCAGTCCGCAAGTCCGAGCACGCCGCGAAGGCGCGCGGCTGCAGGCGCCCAGTCGTAGTAGCCAAGTCGCACCGGCAGCACAGCCAGGGTTGTGTGCGTCGCGCGGTCGGCGCGCAGTCGCAGCGCCTGCACCGCGATCTCGCCCTCGAGTTGCACTGGCGGCGACAGCAGCCACTCGATCGCCACGCTCTGATCGGCGCTCAACTCGAGGTGGAACTCACAGGCTTGCCCCAGCAGCACGGCCGCCGGCGGTCGCAGACGCATCGCCAGCCGCAAGCGCGCGACGCGCGCGCTCTCGAACGCGAGCCCGGCTGCGAGCAGCACGATCGGCACGAGCCACAAATCCCGCAGCGACGCTGCCTCGGTCCACAGGCTGGCGATGCCGAGCGCGGCGGCGAGCGCGATCAAGGTCAGGGCGCGGCCGGTCAGGTGCATACGGTTCTCAGCGCGGCACTGGCGTGCGCTCGAGCAGTTCGGCGACGACGCTGCGCGCCTGCAGGTCTTCGACGGCCGCCTCGGCGTTGAGCACAAGGCGATGCGTGATGACGGCTGGTGCGAGCGCCTTGACGTCGTCTGCCGTTGCGAACTCCGAGCCGCGCATGCCGGCGGCAATGCGCGCAGCCCGCAACAGCGCGAGGGCGCCACGTGTCGACAGGCCGAGCGCGACGCGTGGATGGACGCGGCTCGCCTGCGCGAGGTCGAGTACGTAGCCTTCGAGCGCGCCGGCGACGTGCACCTGCGCTGCCGCGGCGCGGGCTTCAGCCAGCAACGCGCGCTCGATCGGCACGATGACGTCGCCGGGCGCCACGCCGGAATCGAACCGCGCGCCGTAGCGCTGCAGCACTTCGAGCTCCGCCTCCCGGGCTGCATAGCCGATCTCGACACGCAGCATGAAGCGGTCGAGCTGTGATTCCGGCAACGGATAGGTGCCTTCGTACTCGAGCGGATTCTGCGTCGCGATGACGAGGAACTCCTCGGGCAACGTGAAGGTCTCGCGCTCCAGCGTGACCTGCCGCTCCGCCATCGCCTCGAGCAGCGCCGATTGCGTGCGCGGTCCGGTGCGGTTGATCTCGTCGACCAGCACCACGTCGGCGAACAGCGGCCCCGGGCGAAACGTGAACCGGCCGTGCTGCGGCTCGAACACGTGCGCGCCCAGGATGTCAGCCGGCATGAGATCAGCCGTGCCCTGGATACGCTGGAAGGCGCCGCCAGTCGCCTGCGCGAGCGCCCGCCCGAGCAGCGTCTTGCCGACGCCGGGCGGACCCTCGAGCAGCACGTGGCCCCGCGCCACCAGCGCGACCGCCAGTGCGTGCACGGCGGGCTCCGCGCCGACCACCCAGCGCGCCAGTTCACGCTGCAGCGTGGTTTCGAAAGTCATCAGGGCGTCGGTCATCGCAGCGGCTCCTCGATTCGGGCCATCAGATTGTGCAGTTCCTGCAGCGACACGCGCTCGCCGCTGCGCAGCCGCATCACGCACTGCCGCAGCGCGGCGAGATCGGCGCGCGGCACACGCGGGTCGGCCTCGAGTGCCCGCCACGGCAGCTCGCGCGCCGCAGCCGCAGCCGTGGGCGCAGCCGCGGTCGGCGGCGCGGGCGCCGGCGCGAGCCCGACCGCAGGCCGCAGGCGGCCGGCGCAGGCGTCGAGCATGCGCTCCGCGGCCTCGCGGGGCGTGACGACGCGGGCGAGGAAATCCGCCGTGCCGCGCAGCAGCTGCTCGGCGTCCGGCCGTGGCACCACCGCTGCGGGGCGCAGCCGCGTCGCGCCGAACACCCACGCGAGCCAGATCCCGAACAGGATCAGCAGCGTCGCATGCAGGCGCGGATCCGCATAGAACTGCGCGGGATCATAGAACGGCGACAGCCCGTGCTGACCGTCATCGAACAGCACGACCCCGTCTGCCGCGACACGCTGCGCGACCACGTTGGCCAGCAGGCGCGCGTTGTCCGCCTCGCCCAGCAGCCGATTCGACAGCAGCGAACCGTAGCCGGCGACGATGATGTGGCCGGCGCCGGCGCGCCTCGCCCACAGCACGCCGCGCGCGTCGTCGGCGTCGCGCGCGAGCTCGAGCACGGCCGCATCGAACGGCAGCTGCAGTGTCCAGCGCGGCCGGGCGTACTCCGAACGCGCCTGCAGCGTCGTCACGCCAGCGAGCAAGGGATGCGGGCGCGTCGTGCGCGCCGTGTGCACTGCGGGGCGCAACAGTGGCGGGCCCCGCTGCGGCACGTTGCGCGCGACACCGGCAGCAGCAGCGGCGGCAGGTGCGCCGGCGCGCGCGCGGCGAAAATCGAGACCCGTCAACGCCGACAGGTCGAACGTGGCGCCGCGCTCGCTGGCCCATTCGGGCGCATCGGCCAGCGCCGCCAGCACGAGCAGGGTGTTGCCCTGTTGCAGCCAGGTCTCGAGCAGCGGCAGCTCTGCCGTCGGAACGCGCTCGCGCGCGGGCAGCGCGATGATCAGCAGGTTGCCGCTGCGCGCCGGTGCCTGCGTCGCCAACCGCTCGTAGGACTCGCGGAACGACACCACGTTGCGACCATCGCGTTCCAGCCAGGTCGCGAGCGCAGCCAGTCCGTCTGCCTCGCTATCGACTGACACGGGCCGTGACAGTCCATCGCGCCCCGGCGGCCGCAAGCCCGACTGGAACAGCGCGATGAATGCCGCGAGCGCCGCAAACGCGAGCGCGGCGGTGCGCAGCCGCTCGTTCATCGCAACTCCTCGAGCAAGGCTACGCCCGCCTCGGCCGCGGCAGCCAGCTGCGCCTGCGACGGCGATTGCGGCGCGTAGCGCGCTGACTCGGCGACGTCGATCAGGAGTCCGAACCGCTGCGCGCCGGCCACGCCCACTGGCGCGGCCGCGGCAATCTCGCGCGCGGTTGCCGCGTCCGGATGGCGCAAGATGCCGCGCGCCGCGAGCCGTGCGGCCAGCTGCGCCAGCCACCACTCGGGCCCGTGTCGCAGCGACTTTGCCGGCGGTACTTCGACGGCGTTGCCGCCGTGCTCGACCGGCGGATCGCCGGACGGCGCCTGCGCGGCACGGCGGCCCCGCAGCGCCTGCCACCAGCCGGCGGCGCGCGCCTCGCGCGACAGCACCCAACCCAGCAGGCCGAGCGTCGCGGCGAAAACGAGCCAGCCCAGCGCTGGCCACAACCGTGCCAGCAGTCCATCGGCCTGGCGCGATGCGGGTGCCGCGTCGCGCTCCAGCGGCAACTCATCGACACCGACGCGCGCGCGGATCCAGCGCAGCAGCCGCTGCAACGGCCCGGCATCGTCGGGCAGAGACCAGTCGGCGAGCACCGTTGCCAGCGTCGCAGTGCTCGGTGCCGCGGTGCGCGCCGGCAGCACGGCAGCTTGATCGGCTGCGCGCAGCAGCTGCGCCAGCTCGCGCAGGCTGTCGGCGGACAGCTCGCCGCCGACTTCACGCCAGTCGCGCGGCAGGCCGAAGGCTGCCGGGTTCAGCCGCCAGGCGCGCTCCAGCTCGGGACAACGCCGCAGGATGCGCAGCACGCCGACGTCGCGCGCCGCATCCAGGCGCGGCACGCAACGTTCGAGCAACGCGGCGGGAGCATCGGCTGCCGTTGCCGGCGCCGTGCAGCACAGCATCCCGACCAGCAGCGCGAGCCATCGGGACGCGCCGGCGTGCATGCACGCTGCCTCAGGTCGCGAGCGCGTCGGCGCGCACCGCGGCAGCAGCCACCTCGCGCCGCAGGCGCAGCTCGAGCAGCACCACCAGCGACAGCGCGGTGAAGAGCGGCATGAACAAGCCACCGAGCATGGCCATGATGACGGTGGTGACCACCGAGAACACGGCGATGTCTGCGCCGCCGAGCAGGCGCGCGATCAGCGCGCCCAGCAAGCCACCGATGACATAGAACACCAGCACGATGACCGTGCCGACGAGCAACGCCAGCAGGGTGCGCCACCAGTGACCGCGCACCAGTGCGAAGCTGCGCGCGATCGCGGCCCGCACCGACAACGCTTCGAGCATGCCGATCTGCACGGTCAGGAACAGCGGCACGCTGATCCAGGCCAGCAGCAGCACCAGCGGCGGCAGCAGCAGGCTGCGCAGCAGCACGTCCGACTGCCCCCACACGAACCCGATGCCAGCCGCCGGCAGCAGCAACAGCGCGAACACCGCCAGCGCCGTGACGAACGCCTGCGGCCACAGGCGCAGGGCGTCACGCAGATCGAGCGCGAGCGAGCGTTGCTCGCCCGCGGCGAGCCGCCACTGCCGATACAGCAGCGTCAGCGCGAGCAGCACATTGAGGAAGGTACTGACGACGTAGATCGCGGCC
Source organism: Steroidobacteraceae bacterium (assembly GCA_044340335.1). GTDB lineage: Bacteria > Pseudomonadota > Gammaproteobacteria > Steroidobacterales > Steroidobacteraceae > UBA964. The sequence continues at coordinate 2,536 of JBIITU010000043.1, read as the reverse complement.
CACGCCGGACCTTTTTCGGTCACCGGCAGAGTCAGTGTGCCCTGCGCGAGGTCATAGGCGGCGGGCGCCTGCCCGACTACCACGGCCGCGAGCGCGAGCAGCAGGCAACGCCACAGCGTGACCTGGAACACGCGAAAGGCAGTGTCCAGGACTTCCGCGGTCGTCAGCGGGCGGGTCGGCGGCAGGAGGAGCGTCGTCACGGGATCAATGTACCAGAGGGTTTCGTGCGCGTGGAGGCTGCCCGACGCGGCCACGGCGGCATAATGCGCCGATGGAATCCAACACCTTGCGCGCGCTGCTCGCCGAAGCCGAGGCGCAGCTTCGGGCGGTGAGCGAGCAACCGCGCCGCGAGGCCGAAGCGCTGCTCGAAGCCATTGCTGCCGTGACGCGGGCCGCCGTGGTGGCGGAGCCCGCGCGCACGCTGCCCGATGCGGTCGCCGCGCAGCTGCGCGCAGCGATCGCGCGTCGCGCCGCTGGCGAACCGCTCGCCTACATCAGCGGCTGGCGCGGCTTCTGGAACTTCGATCTCGAGGTCAGTGCCGCCGTGCTCGTGCCGCGCCCCGAAACAGAGGGCCTGGTCGAACGCGCACTGCAGCTTGCCGCAGCGCATGGCAGTGCCGTCGATCTCGGCACGGGCTCCGGCGCCATCGCGATCGCGTTCGCGAGCGAACGCCCGCACTGGCAGGTCGCGGCCGTCGAACTGTCGCCCGCAGCGTTCGCGATCGCGACGCGCAATGCTGCCCGACTGTTGCCCGGGCGCCTGCGACTGCTGCAGGGCAGCTGGTTCGAACCGCTCGCCGGCGAGCGCTTCTCGCTCGTGATGTCGAACCCGCCCTACATCGACGCGACCGACGCCGCACTCGCCGACCCGGCGTTGCGGCATGAACCGCAGCTCGCGCTGACGCCAGGCCCCGACGGCCTCGCCGCATTGCGTGCGATCGTCGCTGCCGCGCCTGCCCACCTGCTGGCCGATGGCGTGCTGCTGCTCGAGCACGGCGCCACGCAGGGCGCGGCCGTGCGCGCGCTGCTTGAGGCGCGGGGCTTCAGTCACGTAGTCTCACACCGCGATCTGGCCGGACACGAACGCGTCAGCGAAGGCCGCTGGCTGCTGCGGCGGACCGACTCACCATTACAGGAAAGCGACTCATGATTCGATTCGAAACCTCCCTCGGCGGCTTCACCGTCGAACTGTTCGACAAGGAAGCGCCGCTGACGGTCGCCAATTTCCTGAAGTACGTCGAAGACCAGCACTTCGACGGCACCGTGTTTCATCGCGTCGTGCCGGGCTTCGTGATCCAGGGTGGCGGCCTGACCGCCGAGCTCGAGCAGAAGCCGACCCGGCCACCGGTCAAGAATGAGGCCCACAACGGGCTCGAGAACCTGCGCGGCACGCTGTCGATGGCCCGCACCAACGACATCCACAGCGCGACATCCCAGTTCTTCGTCAACCTGACGGACAACGACTTCCTCGATCATCGGCCGGGCCAGTATGGCTATGCGGTGTTCGGCCGCGTGACCGACGGCATGGACACGATCGACAAGATCGCCGCAGTCGGCACCGGCCGTGTGCGCGGTTTCGACGACTGCCCGCGCGAGGCGGTGGTCATCGAGAGCGCGCGTCGCCTGCCTGCCTGAGGCCCGGTCAGGGCCCTCTGCGCCAGGAAAACCGCGTGCCGACACCGCTGCGCACCCGCCTGTCCCGGGCACGCGGGCGCATCGCCCGCGCGCTTGCGCTGCTCGTGCTTGCCTTCATCGCGGCGACGACGCTGCCGGTGCTGGCGTTGCGCTGGGTCGACCCTTGGACCAGCGCGTTCATGGTCGCCGCTCGCAAGGATGCCGCACTCGCCGGCGACTGGCGCAGCGTGAATCGCTACGAGTGGCGCGACTTCGACGCGATCGCCCCGCACGCCGCCATGGCAGTCATCGCCGCCGAGGATCAGCTGTTCCCCTTCCATCACGGCTTCGACCTCGACTCGATCCGCGGCGCGATGCAGCGCAACGCGAACTCGAAGCGCGTGCGCGGCGCAAGCACGATTTCGCAGCAGGTCGCCAAGAACCTGTTCCTGTGGAAGAAGCGCAGCTGGCTGCGCAAGGGGCTCGAGGCCTGGTTCACCGTGCTGATCGAGGTGTGCTGGCCGAAGCAGCGCATCCTCGAGGTCTATCTCAACATCGCCGAGTTCGGCCCACGGCTGTACGGCGCCGAGGCGGCGGCGCGGCACTATTTCGGTCGGCCCGCGGCGCAGCTGACGCGCAGCCAGGCAGCGTTGATGGCAGCCGTGCTCCCCAACCCGAAGCGCTTCTCAGTCGCTGCGCCATCCAGTTACGTGCGCCGCCGCGCGGCCTGGATCGAAGCCCAGATGCGCGCCCTGGGTGGACCGCGCTACCTCGAGCAGCTCGAGCAGCCGACCGCGCCACCGAAGCGACGCGGCTAGCCAGTATCGCGGGGCGCGACCGGTCAGCGCTCGTAACCCAGCACCGGCGCCAGCCAGCGCTCGGCTTCTTCGAGCGACTGGCCCTTGCGGCGGGCGTAATCCTC
>JBIITU010000299.1:0-4410 GCA_044340335.1 Steroidobacteraceae bacterium | reverse complement strand
CGCCGTCTCGCCTCGATCCCCCACCTGCTCGTGGACCTGAACTTCCGTGACGTCGCCTGGTGGCGCTCGATCCGCCATGACTCGCCACGCGCTGTCGCGATCGGCGACCGACTGACCCGCGCCGCACGACCACGCCTGACCGCACTGACGCGCGCCACGCTGACCTACACCTGGCACATCGCACGCCTGAGCCGCACCGATGCGATGCTGCTGCTTGGCCTGTCCGAACCCGTCGTCACCGAGCTCGCTGACTGGACGCCGGACGAGATCCAGCGCGCCGCGGAACGCCAGGCCCTGCGCCTGAGGCCACGCTGGAACGATCGCCCGATGGTCTGGGATCACTGGATCGAGGCCGCATCGACCTCGGAGGCCGACGCGCTGCGGCGGATGCGGATTCATGGGCTGCAGCTGCTGGGCGCGGAGCTGTACCGACCGGATCGCTGAACCGGGGGTCGCGGAAAAGGATTTCATCGATGGCATCACAACTCCGATCAATACGTGTGCGTTATCACACATCTTTTGATCGATACTTGAGCAGTGACTCCAGACTGTCAAGGCGCATATCGAGCGATTTTCGGCCTAAATCGCTCATCTGATGGCTCACGCGGTCGGAGTTTGTGTGGGTGTTATCGCCTATGTATTATGTTGCCCATGTCGTCATGGCTTCCCGATCGTTCCCGCCGAGGCAGGCCTCTTTAAATGAGTGAGCCCCTGAAGCTCGCCCTGCTCGCAGCGCTGCGGCGGATCCTCGAGCCGCTTGCGAGGCTCATGGTCGATGCCGGCATCGGTGTCGGCGAGTTCCATGAGCTTGCGAAGGTCGCGTTCGTCAAGGCAGCGCGCGAGCGCTCCTCGGGCTCCGGCAAGCCGAACCACTCCTCGATCGCACTGCTGACGGGATTGCGGCGGGTCGAGGTCAAGGCACTGCTCGAGATCGACGAATCGCGCGAACCCGCCCCCGAACGCAATCGTCACCGCGCCGAACGGGTGCTTGCGGGCTGGTGGTCGGATCCCGAGTTCCTCGATGCCCAGGGACGCCCCAGAGTGCTGCCCGCCGCCGGCCCGAAAGGCAGCTTCGAGGCACTCGCACGCAAGTACTCCGGTGAGCCCAGGATCCGTGCGCTTCGGACCGAACTGATCCGCGCCAAAGCCGTCACTCGCCTGCCAGACAGCAGCCTGCAGGCATTGAGCCGCACTTTTGCGAACGCACGCTGGGAGCCGACAGGCGTCGCGGTCCTCGGCGAACGCGTCCGCGATCTGCTCGACACGCTCGTCCACAACCTGCGCCACCCGTCCCGGCCCCGCTATGCGCGCACGGTCATGAGCGATCGGATCGATCCGCGGACACTGGCATTGCTGCAGCGGGATCTGTCGACTAGCGCCGATGTGTTGTGCGACACGGCCGACGATGCATTGCATGACCCCACCACCAACATTGGTCGCACCGGCCAGTCCTCACCCGCGCGCCTAGGGATCACGGTCTTCGTGTTCGAGGACAGTCCGCGCGACCCGCGCACCGCGATCGCCGCAGAGCCAATCGACCCGGCCCCTCGAACTTCGCCCTCGATCAAGACCAGGCGTCGCGTCGCGCGCTAGCCGGGGATTGGGTAACATAACGCGCATGGCTCGCGCCAAGCGCCCGGCTCCTTCCAAAGCCCGCCGTCGCCCCTCTCCGCGTCAAGGGTCGGATGCACTGCCGACGGCACTGACCCAGACATTGCGGGTCGTGCTGAAACACTTCTCGAAGCGTGGCGTGACTCAGACACAGCTTCGCCAGGCGGTCGAAGACGCAATCCAAACTTTTGGCCACTCCATCACGGAATCCGATTCACCCGCCCTGGCGGCGATGCGTGGTCGCATCGATCTCTTGGCCACGTGGCATCGCGAGCCGCGGTTCCTCGATGAGGACGGGAAACCGAGGGCGCTTCCCATCAAGGGCTCACCGTCGCTGGCGGAGTTGCTCGATCTGCATCTTCCACAGGAATCGCCTCGAGGGTTGCCGAAACGCCTGGCATCCGAAGGCGCGATCCGTCGTGCCGGCCGTAACCGCTGGTTGCCGAGTAAGCGAACGTTGATCGTGCGGAGTGACTCCTCGAGCGCGCTGCTGCGACTACCCGGACAGATCGACTCGTTCCTGTCGACCTTGCTTCACAACGGTCAGGCCAGAGGAAAGTCAGCCCGCCGCCTCGAACGCACCGTGTTCATTGATCGCCTGCCGGTGGAGATGCTCGCGGCGTTCGATCAGCAGACGCAACGCCTAGGTGGTCAGTTAATCTACGAGATGGACAACTGGCTCATGCGTCGGGATAGCTGCCGAAGCGACTCTGATCGGAGGGCGCACGTCGGAATAAGCGTATTCGCGTTCGCAGAAACGGGTGGGTTGGCGATGAACCCCAGATCCAAATAGAAGCTAGACCTACTCTTCCGAAGCTCTGTCGAAATCTAAATGGCAAGTGCGCTGTTGCGCTTTGCGTACCTCGCCGTCCTGTGGCCACGCTTTACTCGACCGGTACAGTTTAGACGAGTGCTCAAGGCCAGACCTAGGATGCGTTTCGCCAGCCAATGAGTGTGGACATTGTTCTCAGCCAAGAACACGGTGCTAAGGGCGTCACCGTGTCCGCGTCGTACGGTTCCGACTGATCGGGACCTCAACGAATTCTTTGGCTGTGTATGTGACCTGAATCAACTACCACAGCCTTAACGATCAGGGTTCAGTTAATGTTGTTCAAAATCGACGAATCGTTTTGGGCCAGTAGCTAATCGGGGAGACCAAATGCTAGACAATGCTGATGGTACCGTTGCGGCCTGCAAACTTGCCACGTTCAAGGATTCCTCAATGCATTGCACCAAGTCCGGAGCGCCTCTAGGCGCAACAAACCTACCCTGATGCGTGAACTCCCACAGCCAGCCTGACTTTACGGAGCATCGCACATCAATCAACACCCAACGGTCCGGCCACACCGCAACCTTGACGCTAACGCGACCCGCCGCATTACGATGAGAAACCAATACGTCCAGACGCTTTTCGGACGGCCAGGCCGGATTCTTCTCACTGCTCGGGTCCGGCTCAAAGACAATCGTCGCACCTCGGTACTTGAGCGCACGGGCGCGACGTCGAACAGAAGCAACCAATTGACCGACAAAGTCGCGAGTATCGTGGAGATACAACTCGCCTCCTCAGCTTAGGGTTTAGCGAAATCCGCCTTTTGGACGGCGCGAATGCTCTTCATCGATACCGCGATTTCGTTCTCTATTGTAACGCCGATCTGGTCCACTTGGGCGCGTCCCTTGTGGACCCTTCTTCGCTTCTTGCCGCCCCTGATACCGAACCCCAGAGCCTGACTGGTTCTGTCTTCGACCGAGCGCATCTCGTGGAGCATCGTCCGAGTTTCGGGAAGCGCGCTCGCGACGCTCTGCTCTACGCTTAAGTTGTTCACTAACCCTATCAGCGTCTCGTAGCCTTTTCGCCTCTCTTGCGGCAAGGCGGAGCATCTTCAGAAACTTTCTCGGATTCAGGCAATCCAACGCGCAACTTTTCCCTGCCTTGCCAGGCGAAAAGCACGGATCTGTGAACGACTCCCAAGCCACGCACGCGGCCGTACACACCAAGACATTTGCGAACTCCCCGGTCGGATCGGTGTAACCAGTGGGATCGTTGAGTGCGTACTGGTAACGATTGGTGTGATCGTACTGACCGTAGGGATCGGTCTGAATGTAACGCCCTATAGCAGGGTCATAGCTACGCTGGTTGTTGTAGTGCAGTCCGCTCTCGGCGTCATAGTACTGCCCGGGAAGGCGCAGGTTGAACTCGATTGACTGCCCGTTTCCGTCTACGTCCGCATTGATAGCAGCCTGCCCGAACGACTCATAGCGGGCACGCCAGAGAACTGTGGCGGCGGTATCCGACGTGGAAATGACCCGCGGTGTGCCTAGCTCATCGGTATGGACCGAACGCCACACGGCGCCATCGAGGAGCATGTTCGGGGTATCTGCGTTGGGAAGGTAGCCATAGTACTTCGTGCGGGTCCCGCTGCCATCGTACTCGGCGATCAACCGGTCGCCGTCCCATAGGAACCAAGTAGTCTGACTGCCGACAATCTTGCGGATACGCCGACCAGTGTCATCATGCAGATACGTCGCACTCACGGCAGCTCTGCTGAAAGCGACCAGTCTATTCTCGACGTCGTGAGTGAACGTCGCGCCGTCACTGCGAGTCGCCAGATTGCCGTCAGCATCCGAGGTATATGTGAGTCCGGGGCTTGCAGTGATCCGATCGTTCGAGTCGTAGTTGTACGCCGCGGCATTGCCCGGATCTTCACGGTTGCCCGTCGCGTCGTAGGCGTAGGACTCAGCCGTGGGAATGCCGAGCCCGCTCGGATGAGTCGCTGTCGTCAGTCGACTCACGCCATCGAA
>JBIITU010000253.1:0-5178 GCA_044340335.1 Steroidobacteraceae bacterium | reverse complement strand
GAACGTCAGAGTGCCGCCGTTTGCAGAGGCCGTGATGCCGGTCGACGCCGACTGCGCGTTCACCGCCGTCGCAAGCGCCGACACGTCGGAGCCCGTCACGGTGGCAGAGATCGCCAGGGCGGCGGTGTTCTGGCCATAGAGGTTGAACGCGACGGTGCCGGCACTCATGCCGCTCAGCGTCGCCTTGGTCTGCGCGAACGCCGTGACGCCCGTCGACTGACCCGTGGCACTGACGGCGCTGTTGACGCGATCGGCAATGGCCTTGGCCGACTCACCAGCAGCACCCGGGGTCACCGTCACTGAAGTGCCGTTACCAGAGATCGTCAGCACTTCAGTCGTCAGCACGCTGTTCGGCGAAGCCGCGCGATCGGCAGCGAGCGCCGTCGCGTTGGCATTGTCGCCCGTCGAGCGCAGACGGTAGTTGCCGATGTCGGTGCCACGAACCGAACCGATCGAGATCTGGATCGTCTGATTGGCGTTCGCGCCAACCTGGAACTGCGCACCGGTCAGCGAGCCGTCGAGCAGACGCTGGCCGTTGAAGTTCGTCGAGGTCGCGATGCGCGCGACTTCCTGCTGCAGCTGCGACACTTCGCGCTGCAGTGACTGGCGGTCCGAAGAGCTGTTGGTGCTGTTGGCAGACTGCACCGCGAGTTCGCGCATGCGCTGCAGCAGGTCACCGACGGTGCTCAGGCCGCCTTCGGCCGTCTGCGACAGCGAGATGCCGTCGCTGGCGTTGCGGGCTGCCTGGTTCAGGCCGCGGATCTGGGTCGTGAGGCGTTCGCTGATCGCGAGACCGGCCGCGTCGTCCTTGGCGCTGTTGATGCGCAGACCGGAGGACAAGCGCTGCAAGGCCGTCGCCAGCGACCCGCCGGACGTCGACAGATTGCGCTGGGCATTCAGCGACATCACGTTGGTGTTGATGACTTGGGACATGGAGCAAACTCCTGAATTTTAGGCGCGCCCCGGACCACCCGGTGCGCTGGCTGTTTCAAGATCGGCGCGTTGCACTGGCCTATCTCTGAGCCCTGTATCGGGTCGCTGCGCGGTAACTTGAGACCGGCCCCTGCTTGCCGCTCAAATTGCGACCGGGATCACAGATAATTGAACAGCGACAAGTTGGACAAGCGGGTGTACGACTGCTGCGCCGCCTGCAGTGCCACCAACTGCGAGTTCATGCGAGTGATCGCCTCGGCGTAATCGATGTCGCGCAGATCGGAAATCACCTTCTGCGTTTCGACCGCGAGCTGCTCGCGCGCATTGGACGATGACTCGAGCGTATTGAGACGAGAGCCGATCTCTGCCCTGATTCCCGACAGGTGATCGATACCGGTAGTCACTTGTTCGATCAGCGTACCCATCCGTGATGCGAACTGCGCGCGAGCAGCGGTCGTAGCGCCGCCGGAGTTGACTGCCTCGACCAGGCGTTGGCCTGTCTCGAACAGGCTCTGGGTCGTCGCTGCGTTGACCTCGAACGAATCTCCCGCCGCCGGTGACCCGCCTATCGTCAGCGAAACTCCGTTGAACGTGATCGCCGCACCTGAGGTGTAACTGCCGCTCGTAACCAGCGTGCTGGCCGAATCGCGAATCTCGTAGTCAGTCGGTGACGTGAACGACACGGTGTAGTCGTCCGACACCCAGGCAGAAGGATTGAGCACGGCGCCCGCAGCGATGATCCCGGTGCCCGTGTTGGTCACGCTGGCCGCCGTCACGAACGTGCCGTTGCCTTCGCGAACCCGCATGAAAACATCCGCACCGGAGTGACCATCGGCGACTCGCTGGTCCGGCCCGATCTGCACGAACCGAACCCCGGGGTCACCGCGAAACGAGAAGCCGGATCCGTCGCGGTCGAAAGGCCGCGTGCGCGTGCTAAAGCCGGCGAACAGGTACTCACCACCCGCATCCTGTCGGTTGCCGGTGTCGGTCAGGCCCTGCAGCAGCGCTTCGAGCTCGGCGCCGATCATGCGGCGCGAATCCTCGTCGAGCAGCGAGTTGTTGGCCTGCAGCGCGAGTTCCTGCATCCGCTGCAGCGTGTTGATCGAATCGGCGATCGCCTGTTCCTCGTACTGCAGGCGGTTGGTGGCGACGTCGGCGTTGGCGCCGAAGCGCGTGCTCTCGGCGAGCCCACGCTCCAGCACCGCAAGGCGTGCCGCGGCCGGCGGATCATCGGCGGGCGTCTGGATGCGTCGCCCGGTAGCAACTTCATTCTGAGTGCGGGCGAGCTGCGCCTGCTGGCGCAGCATCGCATCGAGCGCACCCTGCTGGATCGTACTGGTAGAGATTCTCATGTCGGAACTCCTTCCCGCTCAACGCTGAGCAGCCAGCAGCGCGTCGAACATCTCGCCGGCGATCCTCACGAGCTGCGCCGCCGCCTGGTAGGCCTGCTGGAACCGCAGCAGATTCGCTGCTTCCTCGTCGAGGTTGACGCCGTTGGCGTTCGATCGCTGCTGCACAGACTCCTGCAGGATCACCGACTGCGCTTCGCGGTTGATCTGTGCCTGCTGGGTCCGCGTGCCCACGTCACTGGTCATGCTCGTCACGGCATCGGACACCGAAGTGCTACCGCCATCGAACAACGGTGCGCGCAGCGCGCTGCCGAGTGCGAGCGCATTGCGGTTGTCGCCGCGACCGCTGGCGTTGTCCAGCACCTGGAACTCGTCACCAACCGCGGGCGTGCCGCTGATCTCTACCCGCCAACCGTTCAGATCGATGGGCGCACCACTCGCATAGGTGAAGCTGCCGGCTCCGTTGACCGAGTAAGTCGTTGCGGAAGTGAAGCGTATCGTCACCGAGCTGCGCAGTTGCGCGTTGCCCGGGTCGAGCACTTCACCGCTCGATATCATTGCCCCGCCCGAGTTGGCGCTGGCAGCGGCCGTGCGGATCGGCGTTGCAGCCGCGACGCGTGAAGGATCAGTGACGCGCAGATCAAGACCTTGCACGGCTTCACGGGTCGGCCGCACGAGGAAGCGATCGCCGTTCGCGGGCGTGCCGCCGACGGTCAGCGTGACACCGTCAGCGCGGAACGGGTCGGCCAGGGTTCCGGTACCCGACATCGGCACCGTCGCATTGGTATCCAGCCGTCGCAGCGACCAGGCCACGCCGTTGAAGGACATCTCATAGTCTGCACCGGTCAAGCCGGCGCCTGCATCGCGTCCAGCGGTCACGCTGGCGGTGCCGGCGTTTGCGGCCGACGCGTTGACGGTCGGTCCACCGACCCCGAACAGATCGCCGCCAAGCGCACCGTTGAGATCCTGCCCGAGCCGATGCTGGCCATTGAGCTGTTCGGTCAGTCCGACGGCGATCCGGCCCAGCGCATTGCGGCTCGGATCCAGCACTTCAGCGCGCGCGTCCAGCAGCCCGCCGAGGGTGCCGCCGGACAGTGCCGACGTGATGTCACTGCTGCCTTGCGCCGCGAGCAGGGTCACGCGGGAGCGAGTCGGATCGAAAGTGTCGGGCGTCGTCTCGAGGCGAGCCGCAGCCGTGTTCAGCACGAGCGCCTGGCCACTGCCAACGAACACGTTGACGATGCCCTCGCCCTGCGCCACGACATTGACGCTGAGCCGTTCGGACAGCCGGTCGATCAGCCGATCACGCTCGTCCAGCAGGTCATTGGGCGGCTGGCCGGTCTTCGCATAGCCGGATGCGATCTCACCATTGAGCCGGGCCACACTAGCGGCCAGCGAATTGACTTCCCGGATCTCGATGCCGATCCGGTCATTCGTCTCGGTTTCGAGCACGCGCAACTGATCGTCGAAGAACTTGAGGCGATCGACGGTGCTTCGGGCCTCTCCCAGCAGCACCTGACGCGCCGCAATCGATGTCGGCTCGGTCGCCACGCCCTGCAGGGCGGCATTGAGCTTCTGGAGGCTGGCGCCGACACCGGTGCTGCTGTCGCTGAACAGGTTGTTGACGCGCGACGCCAACGAAGCATACGCATCGAAGCCGCTCGCCGAACTGCTGGCCGTGCGCGACTGTGCTACCAGGAACTGATCGTACTGGCGAGTGACAGTCGCCACGTCCACGCCGTTTCCGACCCAGCCACTGCCGTTCATCTGCGGCTGCCGCGTGACGAACTCGGCCCGCTGGCGCACGTAGCCTGGCGTATTCGCGTTGGCGATGTTGTGGCTCGTCGTCTCGAGCGCGCGCTGGAATGCAAGCAGCGCGGACAAGCCGCTGGACATAACGCTAGGCATGATGCATCAACTCCTGTCGCCGCGCGTTCAGCCACGGCTCAAACACGAAGCCGCGGCTCATGCCTCGCTCCGTGACAACTGTTTCGGCAAATCGCTGCCGCTCTTGAGACCCGAATCGGAAAGTGAGCGCACTGTCTCTACGACGCGCTGCAACTTCTCGGCGTACTGCGGATCAGTGGCGTAGCCGCCGCGCTGCAGCGCGGCCGCAAACCGGGCGATGTCGTCGCCGCTCCCGCGGGCGGCTTCGTAGCGCGGATTGCCGCCGATCAAGCGCACATAGTCCGCGACCCCTGCTTCCGGCGACCCGTAGGCCCGGAACGGCTCGGCCCGCGACTGCGCCACGCCCGCCTCATACTCGAGCGTCTGCGCCGTGACGGCACTGCCGCGCCATCCGCCCGTGGCCTTGATGCCAAAGAAATTGTGGCTCGCTTCACCGCTGCCAGAGACCGGCGAGTGGCGGCCCCAGCCAGTTTCGAGGGCTGCCTGGCCGATGAGCGCCTCCGGGGCCACACCCAGCTGGCGCGCTGCCTGCTCGGCCAGCGGCCGGAACTTCTCGATGAACTCGATGCGCCGATCGCGCGCTGCGCCAGGCACATCCGTCGCGGCTTCAGGTCGCGCCAGCGGCGTGGCGCCCCCCGGCACCGCAGGCGCCGGGTTGCCCTTCATCTCGACGTCGCTGCTCACGGCGCCGGCCCGAATCAGCTGCTCGACCAGCATCTCGGCCAGCCCCAGACCCTTGCCACGCGACATCTCGACGGCGATCTGGTCATCGAACATGTCGCGATAGAAGCCACTCTCGTGAGAATCGAACAGCGGATCGCCAGGACTCGCCGAGCGCATGCTCGACAGCAGCATCCGCGTGAAGACGCTCTCGAACTGGCGCGCGGCTTCGCGCACCGCAGCAACATCCTGCGTGCCGGCGTCGCGCTTCAACGCCGACAAGCCACCGAGATCGGTGTAGGCGACAGGTCCGGTTTCGCGCACGCTC
>JBIITU010000207.1:0-6019 GCA_044340335.1 Steroidobacteraceae bacterium | reverse complement strand
CCTCAGATCACGATCAGCTCGGCACGCAACGCACCGGCCTGCTTCAACGCTTCGAGGATCGCGACGAGGTCACCCGGCGCAGCCCCCACCTTGTTGACGGACTGAACGATCTCATCGAGGCTGACCCCCGGGTCGAACTTGAACATTCGCGCGGGCGCCTGCTCCACCGTCAAGTCGGAGCGCTCCACTGCCACGGTCTCACCGCCCGCCAGCGCATTCGGCTGGCTGACATCGGTACGCTCGGTGATCGTCACCGACAACGAGCCATGCGACACCGCTGCGGGCATGACGCGCACGTTCGAACCGATCACGACCGTGCCGGTGCGTGAGTTGACGATGACGCGCGCCGGCGCCTGCCCGGGCTCGATGTCGATGTCCTCGAGCGTGGCAACGAACGCGATGCGCTGCCCGGCATCGACGGGCGCCTGCACCCGCACCGATACAGCATCCTCAGGCACCGCAGTCCCTGCGCCGAGCAGGCGATTGATGCCGTCCGCAAGTCGATGCGCGGTTGTAAAGTCAGGCGTGTTCAGATTGAGCGTGACGTGCGGCGCACTTGCAAAGTTGCTCGGCACGCTGCGCTCGACCGTCGCACCATTGGGAATACGACCGCCACTGGGCACGTTCAAGGCGATTCGGGATCCGTCCTTGCCCGACACGCCGAAGCCGCTGACCACCAGGTTTCCCTGCGCGATCGCATAGACCTCGCCATCGATGCCACGCAGGGGCGCCATCAGCAGGTTGCCGCCACGCAGGCTGCCGGCGTTGCCGATCGAAGCTACCGTCACGTCGATAGCCTGACCCGGCTTCGTGAACGGCGGCAGCTCCGCCGTGATGGTCACGGCTGCGACATTCTTCAGCTGCGGATTGACGTTCGGCGGAATCGTCACGCCGAAGCGCGCGAGCATGTTCTTGATGCTCTGCACCGTGAATGGCGCCTGGCTGGTCTGGTCACCCGTGCCATCGAGTCCCACTACCAGGCCATAGCCGATCAGCTGGTTGCTGCGCACCCCGGCCACGCTCGCGAGATCCTTGACGCGCTCGGCACGTACCGGGGTCGCGGCAGCGACCGCAAGGGCGGCAAGGGTGGCTGCGACGAACAGCTTGCGAAGTATCGGTGTCATGCAGCGCCCCTAGAACGGCAGACGCGGCGAGTTGAAGAACCGCGCCAGCCAGCCCGGCGCGTTCGCATCGGCGATCGACCCGCGCCCGCCGTATTCGATCAACGCGCTCGCGACCTTGGTCGACGGCACGGAATTCGTCGGTTCGATGTCGACGGGGCGGATGATGCCGGTCAGGCGCACGAACTCGCGCCCCTGGTTGATCCCGATCCACTTCTCGCCGCGCACCAGCAGGTTGCCGTTCGGGAACCGACGCACCACCGTCACCGTGATGTCGCCGGTCAGCCGGTTGCTCTGCTGACTCGAGCCGCTGCCGTCGAAACTGTTCTCGTTGGCAATGCCGCCAGAGAGCACCTCGACACCGTTGACCGTCACCGGACGACCGCCGATGGTCGGGCCGCCCAGCGTCGCTTCCGTCGCCTTGGCCGTCGACGTGCTGGAACTCTTCGACGCGTTGGTGTTCTCGACCAGACGGATCGTGACGATGTCGCCGACGCGCCGCGCGACGGCGTTCTCGAACAGCTGGATGTCGTAGCCAGCCTGGTAGATCGCACCGTTCGCCTGCGGCGGCGGACCCGGATCCTCGGGCAGCAGGGCGCTGTACTCGTCGGTCATGCGGCCACTGAGACTGCAGGCGGACTGCAACGCAGCGAGCGCCAGCACGGCAATCCATCGGGCGCGGTATAGGATCACTGGGCGTTGCATCATGATTACAGCCGGTTGGTGATGTATTCGAGCATCTGGTCGGTCGTCGAGATCGCCTTCGAGTTCATCTCGTAAGCGCGCTGGGTTTCGATCATCCCGATCAGCTCTTCGACGACATTCACGTTCGACGACTCGAGCGCACCCTGCACGACCGTGCCCAGGCCATTGAGGCCGGGCGTGCCGGTCTGCGGCGCGCCGCTCGCCGCGCTCTCGAGCAACAGGTTCTCGCCGCGCGCCTGCAAGCCGGCGGGGTTGATGAAATCGACGAGCTGCAGCGTGCCAACCTGGGTCGGCGCGGCCTGACCCGCCACCTGCACGCTGACGACGCCATCCGTGCCGATCGCGACCGACTGGGCGCCATCGGGAATGGTGATCGCAGGCTGCACGATGTAGCCGGTAGAAGTGACGAGCTGGCCCTGCGCGCTGACCTGGAAGCTGCCGTCGCGCGTGTACGCGGCGGTGCCATCCGGCAAGGTCACCTGGAAGAAGCCCCGGCCATTGACTGCGACATCGAAGGCGTTGTCCGTGACATTGAGGCTGCCCTGCGTGAACGTTTTCTCGGTGGCCACGACGCGCGCACCAGTGCCCAGCGAGAGTCCGGACGGCAGCTGCGTGTCCTGCGAAGCCGCTGCGCCGACCTGGCGCAGGTTCTGGTACAGCAGGTCCTCGAACGCAGCGCGCCCCTTCTTGAAGCCTGTGGTGCTGACGTTCGCGAGGTTGTTGGCCGTGACGGCCATCCGCGTCTGTTGCGCGTCCAGTCCCGTCTTTGCAGCCCAGAGTGCCGGTTCCATTGTCCTTCTCCTTTACGTTTTTCAGCTGCTGCGCATCAATGATGCGGAGCTGCGGGCGTTCTCTTCCGCGGTGCGCATCGCGCGCACCTGCAGTTCGAAGCGACGCGACAGTTCGATCATGTTGACCATCGCTTCTGCGGTGTTGACGTTGCTTCCTTCGAGCGCGCCCGCGGCGACCTGCACCGTCGGATCCGCCGGAGCGACTCCGCCATCGCGCAGCCGGAACAGGCCGTCCGTGCCGCGCTCGAGCTCGCCCGCCTCCGGCTTGACCAGCTTGACGCGACCGACCGTTGCGAGCGTTTCCGGACCCTGCCCCTGCGGCACGATCGAGATCGAGCCATCCGAACCGACCAGCACTGAAGTGCTGGGCGGCACTGCAATCGGGCCGTCATCGCCGAGCACGGCATGTCCAGCTGCATTTCGGAGCTGACCGGCAGCGTCGACCTTCAGATCGCCCGCCCGCGTATAGGCCTCGAGACCGTTCCCATCCTGCACTGCAATCCAGCCGTCGCCATTCACCGCGATGTCGAGTTCGCGCCCGGTTGTCATCAGCGCGCCGGACTGCTGGTTCCAGCCCACGGTGGATGTCGTCGCGTAGGCGCGCACGTCGAATCCGGGGCCCTCGATCGCGCGCGTCATGAATGCCGCGAGATCCGCGCGAAAACCGGTCGTCGCCGCGTTCGCGAGGTTGTGACTGTTGGCACCCTGGGCGCGCAAAGTCTCCTTTGCGCCCGACATCGCCACGTACAGGAACTTGTCCACTTAGCGCCCTCAGCGGATGTTGATGATGGCCTGCGTGATCTGATCCGAGGTCGAGATCATCTGCGCGTTGGCCTGGAAGTTGCGCTGCGACGTGATCATGTTGACGAGCTGCTCGGTGATGTCGACGTTCGACGCCTCGAGCGCGCCCGCCTGGATCAGGCCGAGGCCGGCATTGCCGGCAACGCCGCGCAGCGCCTGGCCAGATGTGAAGGTCTCGCCCCAGTTCGTGTCGCCGAGCTGCTGCAGCCCGTTCGGATTCGAGAATTGCGCGAGCGCTACCTGTCCGAGCGGCTGCGAGCGACCGTTGGTGAACCGGGCCTGCACGACGCCGGTCTCATTGATGTCGATCCCGATCAGGCGACCCGTCGTGTAGCCGTCCTGCACGACTGCGTTGACAGCAAACGTGCTGCCATACTGCGTCGTCGTGTCCAGGTCGTAGTTCAATGTCAGCGGTGCGGCACCCGTCGCCGGCGTATACGGCGGGAACGCGATCTGGCCACCGGCCGGTGACGTCAGCGTGCCGGTGTTCGAGTACTGCAGCAGCTGTGCGCCGCCGACGGCCGTGCCGTCGACGAACAGGCGCTGCTCCCATTCATTGGTGTTGGCCGTGCGGGTGAAATAGACCGTGGCGGTGTGCGCCGCGCCGAGCGAGTCATAGATCGTCATCGACGTGGAATGGTTGTAGGTGTCCGGGTTCGCGACATCGAACGGTGCCACCGGCGGCGGCGTTGCATTGGCCGGCAGATTCAGCACAACCTCGACGTTGGTCGTGGCCGCAGGCGCACTCTCAGTCGTGACGAGACGCAGGTCCGAAAGCGCGCCGGTATTGAAGGCGCCGCCCGGAGTCGGCGGATAGGTCTGCAGCCGCTGGTTGCGGCTGTTGACGACGTAGCCGTCGCGATCCACCTGGAAGGCACCGGCGCGCGAGTACAGCAGGCCGCCGCCCTCGCTGACGACGAAGAAGCCCTGGCCACTCACGGCCAGGTCGAGTGCGTTGCCGGTCGAGTCGATGTTGCCCTGCTCGAACTGCTGCGCGACGTCGGCGACGCGCACGCCATTGCCGATCGCCGAACTGCTGACGCCCTGCGCCGAGACCGAGAACACCTCTGCGAACTGGGCTCGCGAGCCTTTGAAGCCGGTCGTCTGGGTGTTGGCGATGTTGTTCGCCGTCACCGAGAGCTCGGTGGACGCTGCGTTGAGGCCTGACAATGCAAGACGAAATGCCATGTGTGACTCCTGTTGAAAGCCGGCGCTTACAGCACGCGGCGAACGCTGGCGAGCGACACCGCGCCGCCCGTGGTGTTGAGAGTGAGGCCGCCGGCGGCGCCGTCGACCGTGACGCTGTTGACCCGCTGCTGCAGCAGCACACCGAGCGACTGCTCTGTGCTGCCATAGCGACCAACTGCATCGAACGTGTAGGTGCCGGCGGGGGCCCGCTCGCCACGCGAATCCTGGCCATCCCAGCGGAAATCAGTCAGCCCCGTGCCCGGTGGCACGTCGAAACTGCGGACCAGCGCGCCCGACAGATCACGCACGTTCACGCGCAGTCCGGCCGCACCTGCCGGCGCGTTGATCGCGCCGCTGACGCCGCCTTCGGCCCCGAGCCGCGCCGTGTCCATCGACGACAGGACATCGCGGCCGACGAGGCTCGCGCCCTCGAGCAATGTCGAGGATCCAAGGGTGCCGCTGAGCCGCTCGAGCGACGACTGCATCGACTGGATGCCGGTCACGGTGCTGAACTGCGCCAACTGACCGAGGAACTGCGATGGATCCAGCGGCTTGAGCGGATCCTGGTTCTCGAGCTGCGCCAGCATCATCTTCAGGAACTCGTCCTGCCCCATGGCCTGGTTGCGCGTGGCCGCGCCGGTCGCCGCGGTCAGGCCGGTTGCACCATTCACTGCATTGATCGGCATGGATCAGACTCCTCAGGACTGCCCGAGACGCAGTGTCGACAACAGCATCTCCTTGGAAGCGTTCATGACCTCGACGTTGCTCTGGAACGAGCGCGAGGCAGAAATCATGTCGACCATCTGCTCGACCACGTTGACGTTCGGTGCGAACACATAACCTTCGGCGTTCGCGAGCGGATTGCCCGGCTCGTAACGCGCCAGTGCCGGCGCGTCGGATTCGGTGATGCCGCGCACGCGCACGGCTGCTCCGGATCCATCGCCGCCGAGCGCCGAGCGCACGGCCTCGAACACCGGGTGCCGCGCGCGGTAGACCGTGTTCGGGTCGCCAGACACGCTGTTCGCGTTCGCGAGATTGCTTGCGACGGTGTTCAGGCGCAGCGACTGCGCCGCCATGCCGGAACCCGAGATATCGAAGACCTTGAAACTGCTCATGGGGCGACAACCTCCTCAGATGGGACGCGGTGCTGCATCACTGGCCCGTGATGGCAGTCATCAAACCGCGCAGCCGCGAGTTCAGGAACGTCAGCGTCGCCTGGTAGCGAACCGAGTTCTCCGCGAACGCGGCCTGCTCGACCTGCACGTCGACGCTGTTGCCATCGAGCGAAGGCGTCAGTGGCACTCGGTACTGCTCAGCCGCAGTGCCGCCCGCGCCGAGTCCAGTCCCGCCGAGATGATTGGCCCGTGTCGTCGCAAGTTGCACCCCGCCCTGCGCCCCACCGGAATTGGCGAG